>CAYXJM010000175.1:0-5694 GCA_964465455.1 uncultured Klebsiella sp. | reverse complement strand
GCGCTGCGCCTGATGCAGCAGGCGGACGTCGTGTTCTACGACCGCCTGGTCAGCGCGCCGGTGCTCGCGCTGGTGCGCCGCGAGGCCGAGCGCGTCTACGTCGGCAAGCGCCGTGGCGAGCACGCGGTCGCGCAACCCGATATAAACGAACTGCTGGCCGAACACGCGCGCCGGGGCAGGCGCGTGCTGCGTCTCAAGGGCGGTGATCCGTTCATCTTCGGACGCGGTGGCGAGGAAATCGAACACCTGGCCGAAGCCGGAATCCCGTTCCAGGTGGTGCCGGGCATCACCGCGGCCTCGGGTTGCGCGGCCTATGCGGGCATTCCGCTCACGCACCGCGACCACGCGCAGTCGGTGCGCTTCGTCACCGGGCACCTGAAGGACGGCAGCATCGACCTCGACTGGCCCGAGCTCGCGCGGCCCCAGCAGACCGTGGTCTTCTACATGGGGCTGGTGGGATTGCCGGTGATCTGCGAGCGGCTGGTTGCGCACGGCATGCCGGCCGCAACCCCGGTGGCACTGGTGCAGCAGGGGACCACGCCCGCGCAGCGCGTGCTGGTGTCCACGCTGGGCGAGATGCCCGAGCGGTTGCGCGGGGCGGGATTCCAGGCCCCCACGCTGGCCATCGTGGGCACGGTGGTCAGCCTGCACGAGCGCCTGAGCTGGTTCCGGCCGTCGGCCGAAAGCTAGAATCGACTTTAAGTTCGTGAGGTAACGCTCGGAACACATTGATTCAATTGAAATAATTAAAAGAAAAGTCTCAAGTTGTCGCGCGCGCGGCCGACACAGCAAGGCCTGAGCCGTATTGCCTCACGGAGTGCAGCCATGAGCATCGACATCCCCCGCGTACTCCCCGTGGTGACCCCGCCGGCCGCCGCCCTCGACGACGAGCTGCGCGTGAAGCAGTCGGCACGGGTCGACCCGATACCTTCCGACCCGGGCCATCCGCGGGTCGAGCGGCGCGTGGTGCCGGACCGCCGCACCACCACCGAGCAGCGGCGCGCGGCGCTGGAGTTGCGCGCCCGTCGCGACCGGCGCACCCAGGGCCGCATCGACGTGAACGCCTGAGCTGCGCGTCCTGCGCCCCCCCCCTCCGTCGACGCCCCGCATCTGGCACAATCCGCCGCTCTCCAGGCCACGGGCGGATGCGATGGACAGCTTTGATTTCGACCTCTTCGTGATCGGTGCCGGCTCGGGCGGCGTGCGCGCCGCGCGCGTCGCGGCCGGTTACGGCGCCCGCGTCGCGGTGGCCGAGGAGCGCCAGGTCGGCGGCACCTGCGTCAACGTCGGCTGCGTACCGAAGAAGCTGTTCGTGCACGCCGCGCACTACGCCGAGGACTTCCACGACGCCGCGGGCTTCGGCTGGCAGCTGGGCGCGGCGGACTTCGACTGGCCGCGGCTGCGCGAGAACAAGGATCGCGAGATCGCGCGCCTCAACGGGATCTATCGCAACCTGCTCGAGGGCCGGGGCGTGACGCTCCTGGAGGGCCGCGCGCGCCTGCTCGACCCGCACACGGTCGCGGTCGGCGAGCGCCGCTACCGCGCGCGCCACATCCTGGTCGCGACCGGCGCCTGGCCCTTCGTGCCCGAGATCCCGGGACGCGAGCACGTGATCACCTCGAACGAGGCTTTCCACCTCGAGCGGCTGCCGCGGCGGGCGGTGATCGTGGGCGGCGGCTACATCGCGGTGGAGTTCGCGGGCATCCTGAACGGTCTCGGCGTGGCCACGGAGCTCGTCTACCGCGGTCCGCTGTTCCTGCGCCATTTCGACCGCGACCTGCGCGAGACGCTGGCCGAGGAGATGCCGAAGAAGGGGGTGCGGCTGCGCTTCGGCACGGAGGTCGAGGCGGTCTCGAGGCGCGCGGACGGGAGCCTCGAACTCGCGCTCGGGGACGGCTCGCGGCTGGAGACGGATCTCGTGCTGTACGCGACGGGCCGCCGGCCGCTGACGCGCGACCTCGGCCTCGAGGCCTGCGGCGTCGCGCTCGGCGCCGACGGCGCGATCCTCGTCGACGAGTACTACCAGAGCTCGGTGCCCTCGATCCACGCCATCGGCGACGTGATCGGCGGTCCCGAGCTGACGCCGCTCGCGACCGCCCAGGGCATGGCGCTCGCGAGCACGCTGTTCCTCGGCGAAAAGCGCCGCGTCAGCCTGGAGAACCTGCCCACGGCGATCTTCTCGCAGCCGGCGGTGGGCACCGTGGGGCTCGGCGAGGAGCAGGCGCGCGAGCGCTACCCCGCGGTGCAGGTCTACCACACGCGCTTCCGGGCGCTGAAGCACACGCTGAGCGGCAACCCGGAGAAGACGTTCATGAAGCTGGTGGTCGACGCCGCGAGCGACCGCGTGCTGGGCGTGCACATGGTCGGGCCCGAGGCGGGGGAGATCATCCAGGGGATGGCGGTGGCGCTGCAGGCCGGCGCGACCAAGCGCGTGTTCGACGCGACGATCGGCATCCACCCGACTGCCGCGGAGGAATTCGTGACGATGCGCGAGCCGGTGCGCTGAAGGCGGGGGCGACGGCGCCCCCGGGCCGGCGTCAGTTGCTGGTAGCGATGCGCTGGTTCAGCTGGATCGCGTCGAGCAGGATGTTGCCGGACTCGGTCAGCAGCACGTCCGGCTCGTCCTTCTTGTCGCCGTCCTGACCCGATGCGGCCGCCGCGGCGTCCTCCGTCTCCTTGTCTTCCTGTTCCAGCTCGTCCACCGAGGCGAGCAGCTTCATGCCCTTGGCGGCGCGGCGACGGTTCTCGAGCTCGAGCTGCGCTTCGCGCTGCTTCTGCCGTTCGGCCAGCCGGACCGGCTCGCTGAGCGAGACCGAGGTCACGGTGTCCAGCTTCTCGGCCAGCGCGATCTCGTCGCGCAGGTGCGCGTAGTCGGGATCCCTGGCCACGCGGGCCTCGTGCCGCTCGCGCAGCATCGGCAGTATCGAGTCGATGTCCTGGTAGGTGCGGTGGCGCACCGGGGCGATGCGGTCCCACGGCAGCGCGTTGTGCAGCGCGCTCTCGCCGACCTCCTCGAGGTTGTAGATCGACGGCAGCTCGATGTCGGGCACCACGCCGCGATGCTGCGTGCTCTCGCCGGAGATGCGGTAGAACTTCGACTCCGTCATCTTGAGCTGGCCGTGGTTCAGCGGGCTCAGCGACTGCACCGTGCCCTTGCCGAAGGAGGGCGAACCCACGACGAGGCCGCGCCCGTAGTCCTGGATCGCGCCGGCGAAGATCTCGGAGGCCGAGGCGCTCAGGCGGTTGATCAGGACCAGCAGCGGCCCGGCGTAGAAGCTGTCGTCGCGGAACTTCTGCTTGCGCTCGACCCGTTCGTTGCTGTGACGGATCTGCACCGTCGGGCCCGATTCGATGAAGAGCCCCGTGAGCGCGTTGGCTTCCGCGAGCGAGCCGCCGCCGTTCTCGCGCAGGTCGATCACGATGCCGTCGACCTGCTGCTTCTGCAGGTCCGCGAGCAGCCGCGCCACGTCGCGCGTGGTGCTGCGGTAGTTCGGGTCGCCGCGCTGCATGGCCTCGAAATCGGCGTAGAAGGCCGGGATGTCGATCACGCCGATCTTGTGCGTGCGGTCCTCGTAGGGAATCTCCAGCACCCGGCTCTGCGCGGCCTGCTCCTCGAGCTTGACCTGGTCGCGCACGATGCTGATGACGTGGTGTTCCTCGCCGGCGCCGCTGCCGCGCACCACCTCGATGCGCACGGTGCTGCCTTTCTTGCCGCGGATCAGGTCGACCACGTCGTCGAGGCGCCAGCCCACCACGTCGACCATCTCGCCGTCGGCGTCCTGGCCCACGGCCACGATGCGATCGGACTGGCGCAGCTGGCCTCCCTTGGCCGCCGGCCCGGCCGGCACGAGGCGCGCGACCTTGGTGAACTCGTCGTCCTGCTGCAGCACCGCGCCGATGCCCTCCAGCGACAGGCGCATGTTCATGTTGAAGTTCTCGGAGCTGCGCGGCGAGAGGTAGTTCGTGTGCGGGTCGAAGAGCTCGGTGAACGAGTTCATGTACAGCTGGTAGACGTCCTCGCTGTTGACCTGCGCCATGCGCCGCAGCTGGTCCTTGTAGCGTTTCGCGAGCAGCTCCTCGATGGCGTCCATCTTCTTGCCCGCGAGCTTCAGCCCGAGCACGCTGGACTTGAGCTGCTTCTGCCAGAGCTCGTCGGCGGCGTGCTCGTCGGCCGGCCAGTCGAGCTTCTTGCGGTCGGTCAGCAGCACCTCGTCGCGCGTGAAGTCCATCGCCGCGATGGTCCCGTGCAGGTCTGCCGTCACGCGCTCGAGCCGCGTCTGCAGCCGCTCGCGGTAGCGCTCGTAGATCGCGAAGCCGGCGCTGAGGTCGCCGGCCAGCAGCTGGTCGTCCAGCTGGTCGCGCAGCTTGCGGAACTCGGCGATGTCGGAGACGAGGAACACGTTGCGCCCCGGATCGAGGTTTTCCAGGTAGTTCTCGAGGAGCCGCTCGCTCAGGGCGTCGTCGATCTGGACGCGGGAGTAGTGGTGCCGTCCGAGGCGCTCGATGATGTCGAGCGTGGTCAGGCTCTGGGTGCGGTCGTAGCCGAGAGGCTTGTCCGCGGCCTTCGCCTGCACCAGCCCGGGGCAGGCAAGCAGCAGCATCAGGAGGGTACGAACGGCGAGCGGGGCACGGATACTGCGGAACTGCTGCATAAAGGGCTTGGCGAATGGGCTCGCTACAATGACTTCGAATCCATTATTACCCATAATCAGGGCGGGTTACATGGTCATTGGCGGCCGGGGGACTGTGAATTCTCGGCGCCGCAACGCTGACGGGGGCGGTAGCAGCGGATGCGTCTGGGACTGAACATCGGGTATTCGGGCAAGCGGGCAACGGCGCCGGTCGAGCTGGTGCGGCAGGCGGAGGCGGCAGGATTCGATTCGGTCTGGGTGGCGGAGGCCTACGGGTCCGACGCGGTTTCCGTGGCCTCCTGGCTGCTGGCGCGGACCACGCGGATCCGCGTCGGCACCGCGATCATGCAGATTCCGGCCCGCACGCCGGCCAATGCCGCGATGACCGCGATGACCCTGGCGCAGCTCTCGGGCAACCGCTTCGTGGTCGGGCTCGGTGCCTCGGGGCCCCAGGTGGTCGAGGGCTGGCACGGCGTGCCCTACGCCAGGCCGGTCACGCGGATGCGCGAGTACATCCAGATCATGCGCAGGATCATGGAGCGCGAGGCGCCGGTGGAGTTCGACGGCGAGATCTACCAGCTGCCCTACCGCGGCCCCGGAGCCAGCGGGCTCGGCAAGCCGCTCAAGTCCATCCTCGAGGCGACGCCGGGAATCCCGATCTATTGCGCGAGCTTCACCCCGGCAGGCCTCGCGGCGGCGGCCGAGGTCGCCGACGGCGTGTTCCCGGTGTGGGTTTCGCCCGAGCAGATCGGACTCATCGAGGACCACCTGGCCCCGGGCTTCGCGCGCCGCGGCGACGGCAGGACACGCGCGGACTTCGACGTCGCGCCGACGCTGATCGTGGTGGTCGGCGACGACGTCGCCGCCTGCCGCCGGCCGGTGAAGGAGATGCTCGCGCTGTACGTGGGCGGCATGGGCGCGCGCGACAAGAACTTCTACAACCGCTACGCGCGGGACATGGGCTACGAGGCCGCGGCGGCCGCAATCCAGGACCTCTACCTCGCGGGACGCAAGGAGGAGGCGGTGCAGGGATAATCCCAGGAGAATGGCGCGTTGTTGGTCC
>CAYXJM010000174.1:0-5711 GCA_964465455.1 uncultured Klebsiella sp. | reverse complement strand
CACGGGCACGTGGGCGCCGACGAGGCTTTCGCCTACAGGGCTTTCATCAGTTACAGCCACCGTGACGAAAAGTGGGCGCGGTGGCTGCATCGCGCGCTCGAAACCTACCGCGTTCCGAAGCACCTCGTCGGGCAGACGACCGCGATGGGCGTCATCCCCGCGCGCACGGCACCGGTGTTCCGCGATCGTGACGAACTCGCCAGCGCGACCGACCTCGGGACCCTTCTGCGTGCGGCGCTCGCGGGCTCGGCCTGCCAGATCGTCATCTGCTCTCCGTCTGCTGCCGCGTCGCACTGGGTCAACGAGGAAATCCTCAGCTTCAAGCGCCTGGGACGTGCGGACCGCATCTTCTGCCTGATCGTCGGCGGGGAGCCCTACGCTTCCGGCATGCCCGGGCGCGAGCACGAGGAGTGCTTCCCGCCGGCACTGCGTTACCTGCTGGGGCCCGATGGCAACCTGTCCGACGTGCCGGCGGAACCCATCGCGGCGGACGCCCGTCCGGGCAAGGACGGCAAGGCCAACGCCCGGATCAAGCTGCTGGCGGGCATGCTCGGTGTCGGCTTCGATGCGTTGCGCCAGCGCGAGCTTTTGCGCCGGCAGCGGCGCCTGATGCTGATCACCGGCGGTGCCGTCGCGGGCATGGTCGTCGCCATCGGCCTTGCCGCCGCGGCCGTAATCGCGCGCAACGAGGCGGAACTCCAGCGCGCCCGCGCCGAGAAGGAGACCGAGACGGCGCAGAAGACCTCGGCCTTCCTGGTCGGGCTGTTCCAGGTCGCCGACCCGAGCCAGGCGCGCGGGCAGATCACGGCGGTGGAACTGCTGAAGGTCGGCGCGCGACGGATCGACACGGAGTTGCAGGGGCAGCCGGCGGTACAGGCGCAACTGCTGGACACGATCGGCACCGTGTACACCGGTCTCGGACTCTTCGACGACGCCCGCACGATGCTGGAGCGCGCGCTCGCCCAGCGGCAGTCGCTGCGACCGCTGGAGCCGCGCGAGGTGGCGCGCAACCAGATCCACCTGGCACACGTCCTCACCGAGAAGTCCGAACTGGAGGCGGCCGAGCGACTCTACGGCGAGTCGATCGCCGCGCTCGAGGCGCGCGGCGCCGATGCTCAGGCGCGCATCGATCTCGCCGACGCGCTCGCGGGACTGGCCGAGCTGCATTTCCGCGCCGGACGTTATCCCGATGCGGAGCCGTTGCTGCGCCGCGTGCTCGATATCCGGCGCGAGCGGCTACCCGAGGGGGACCCGGCGATTGCCGATGCACTGGAGGAGTTGGGGCTGAACCAGTTCGACCAGGGCAATTTCGAGCAGGCCGAGGCCCACCTGCGCGAGGCCCTCGCGATGCGACGGGCCGCGCTCGGGGATGCGCCGCACCCGGACGTGGCCGAGAACATGAACAACCTGGCGCTGCTGCTCATGGAGTCGCAGCGCTTCGACGAGAGCGAGACGCTGTTCCGGCAGGCGATGGCGATGAAAAGCGCCCTCTACGGCGCCTTTCATCCCGACGTGGCGACTGGCCTGAACAATCTCGGCCTGCTCTACAGTTCGAAGGGCGACCTCCAGAGGGCGGAGGAAACCTACAACGAGGCCCTGGGCATGCAACGCCAGCTGCGCGGGCAGCAGCACCCGGAGGTGGCGCGCGTGCTCAGCAACCTGGCCTTCGTGCACTACGACGAGAACGACCTCGCGACCGCCATCGAGCAGATGCGCGCCGCGATGGAAATGCACCGCGCGACCAGCGGCGCGAAGCATCCCGACACGGCGAACAGCATGTCGGTGCTCGGGCGTTGGCTGGGCGAGGCAGGCAAGGATGCGGAGGCCGCCACGATGCTGCGCCAGGCGCTCACGCTGCTGACGGAACTGCACGGTCCGAAGCACCCCGACGTCGCGATCGCCGAGCTCGGCCTGGCGCAGACGCTCACGCGCGCCGGCGATCCCGACGAGGCGCTGCGCATGGCCGAGAGCGCCGAGGCGAAGGTGACCGAGGCCTTCGGGACCGAGCACTGGATAGCCGCGGTCGGCAGGAGTGCCCACGGTGCCGTTCTGGCCGCGATGGGGCGCTTTGCCGAGGCCGAACCGCTGCTGAAGGAAGGCTACGAGGCGCTGCGCGCCAACCCGGCTTCGCGGCCGGTTTACGTGAAGCGCGCGCGCGAATCGCTGGTCTCGCTCTACGAGGCGTGGGGGCGCAAGGACCTCGCGCTCGCCTACCGCGAGGAGGCGCCTGCCGCGCCGGGCACCTGACGGCGCCGGCACGCGCGCCGGGGGGCCTTGCGCGGCGCGGGTCTCAATCCTCGATCAGCTCGTAAGTCGCGGCAAAGATCTCCCGCGCCACGATGGCGAAATCGCCGGGCGCGTACTCGACGAGCCAGTCGCCCGGCTTGCCGCTGAGTTCTCCCGCGTCGCCGGGCAGTTTCACGCGCGCGTCGTCGTCGAGTTGGCGCGCCAGCACGACGGCGCTCAGCTTGCGGTAGCGGCCGTCCGTCATCGCGCGCGTCGGCGCGACCGGTTCGTAACGCGTGCCGAAGACCTCGCGGCGCACCGGCCAGCGATCGCCGGCCGGCGCCTCGACGATGGCGTCGCCCGGCTCGAAGCGCACCTCGCCTTCCAGTGTGCGGCAGGCACCGGCCGCGCGCGCGAAATGCACCCGCACCTCCTCCGGCAGCTTGCGCGCCCGGCGCGTGCCCGGCAGCCCGGCAATGCTGTGCGGCGCTTCGTTCATGCCGGCAAGGTGGTCTCCCGGTGTTTCAGCAGGTCCTGCCACTGGCGGTTCACCTCGGACATCGCCGCGGTACCCTCGCACGCGAGCTGCCGCAGCCGCAGCCACGTGACCCAGCGCGAGTCGCTGTGCTGCTCGACGCGCTCGATGCCGCGCACGACGTGGCGCAGGCGCGTGCAGGCCTCCTCCGACATCGTGGCGACGCGCTCCATCTCGTTGCTCGACACCAGTCCGTGGATGCTCGCCGCGAGCGCCGGCAGCGCGGCGGTGAACAGCAGCAGCCATTCCACGTGCAGGAAGAAGTGTGCGACCACGGCGCAGCCGGTCAGCAGGAAGGCGATTCCGGTGAAGTCGTGCAGCCGGTGGGACATGCGGTGGTGCGTCTCGGCGTTGCGCTGGTGATAGTCGGCCTGGCCTTCGAGCACGCCGAGCAGGTAGCGCTTCGACACCTCGAAGCGCTCGTGCGCCATGAAGGCGCTGCCGTCCGGCGTGCGAGGCAGTCCCGCGGCGACGGTGCTGCGGCGAAGGGTCCACTGCTCGGCGCCATCGAGCACCCACTGCACGCGCCCGGTGGCCTGCGCATCGGAGCGGCGCGGCACCTGCGTGCACGATTGCGGCGCCGCGACGAAGGGATATCCGAGCCGCAGGCAGCGCAATTCCTCGGCGACCAGCCGGTGCGACAGCCACTCCCCGTGCCAGCGGCGCCGCGACGCGAGCAGCACCAGCACGCAGATGAACAGGATCGTCGCGAGCTCCACCCAGGTCCAGAACGCGCTGTGGTGCGACACGCCGAGCCGGATGCTGCCGGCGACGGCGGCGAACACGGCCAGCGTCGAGAAGGCATAGAGGAACCAGGTCACGTCGCGCCGCAGGCCGGCGGAGAGGTTGGCCTGGTAGTCCGACCAGTTGAAGCGTGCCTCGATGCCGGCCGGCTCGACCGGCAGTGCCGAGGCGGCCGTGCCGTCGGCGCCGAGCTCGGCACCGACGCCGAACCACGGTGCCGTCGCGTCGCGCCGCATCACCTTGCGCAGCCCGCGCACCATCGCGGCGGGCGACAGCGAGCCGCCCAGCGTGACCTTGAGCACTTCGCTGAGGATGCCGGCCCGGCGCTCGCGCCAGTAGGGCCCGGCGCGCTGCGAGAAATAGCGCCGCAGGCGGTCGCCGAGCGCGGGGCTGACACGTCCCGCCGCGAGCGGGGCGAGCGGATTGGCAATGAGGGCCAGCTCGACGTCGAGCGCTTCCTCGGTGAGCGTCGCGAACAGCGGGCGCAGCAGCTCGGCGATCGCGTCCTCGACGCCGAGCAGGTAGAGCGTCGGCTCGTCGACGCGGGATATGTCGAGCAGCCGCACCGCGCCGTGCAGGTCGATCCAGACCACGGGCTTGTTGCACAGCACCGCCTCGCGCAGCAGCCGCACCGTCCCGCCGACCGGGCCGTTGGGGTCGCGTCCGTCCCACACCACGATGACCAGGTCGCTGAAGGCGAGCGCGGTCTCGTCGCGCAGGCGGATCGTGGCCGAGGACGCCCCCGCGTCGTCCCGTTCGCCGAGGATGAGGTCGCGCCGGTCCGGGCCGTCGACGGGCGCCAGCGCGTGCTGGGCCTCGACGGCCGTCATCACCCGGTGCAGCGGCGTGCCACGCGCGGTGGCGATGCGCGCGGCCATTTCGTCCGTTCCCTCGTAGCCGCCGGCGATGATCCGCGTGACGCAGCGCGGCGTCGCGTCCTCGCCGTAGATCTCGGCGCAATCGACCAGCCTGGCGAAGCGCGCGGCGATGTGCGCCACCAGGCGATCGATCGCGGACTCGATGGCTTCCAGCGCATCGCTGTCCGCGGGCAGCCGGTGCGGCCGGTGTCCCGCGACGAGGACGCTGAAATGCGGATCGATCCTGGGGGCCTGCTCCATGCCTGTTCACTCCTGCGCCGGTGGTGCAGCGTAGCAAAACTCGCCGAGCTCCCACTACCGCGTGCCGTCCGGCGGCCGCGCGAGCCGTGCCGGCTGCGCGCGTCGCGGCTCACAGCACGGCGGCGAGCACCAGCGGCAGCACCACGACGGCCGCGAGGTTGCCCAGCAGCACGATCGAGGCCACGCGCTCGGGTTCCTGGCGATAGCGTTCCGCGAACAGGAAGTTCATCACGGCGGGCGGCAGCGCGCCGAAGACGATCAGCATCGCCGTGTCGCGCGCGCCCAGGCCGAGCAGATGCGCCGCGCACCACGCGATCGCCGCGCCGAGCGCCGGGCGCAGGAAGGCGCCGGCGAGCGCGGGACCGAGATCGGTGAGGCGGATCGTCTTCATGCGCACGCCGAGCGCGAACAGCAGCAGCGGGATCGCGATGTCGCCGACCATCTCCAGCGCGGTGAGCAGCGGCTTCCAGATCGCTATCCCGAGCAGGCTTACCGCGAGGCCGGCTAAGGTGGCCGCCACCGCCGGGATGCGCCACAGCGTGAGCAGCCGCGCGCGTGCATCGAGCATGCGCGCGCCCACCGAGAAGTGCAGCAGGTTCGCCACCATGAACAGGATCACCGCGGCCGGCAGCGCATCCTCGCCCCACGCGAGCACCGCGAGCGGGATGCCGACGTTGGCCGAGTTGTTGAACATCATCGGCGGCACGAAGGTCTTCCACGGCAGGCCCAGCGCACGCGCGGCGGGCCAGGCGAGCAGCCCGCAGCCGACCTGCACGACGAAGGCGCCGGTCGCGAGCGGCAGGAACTCGCCCGGCGCGAAGCTGCGGCCCGCGAGCGCCGCAAACACCAGCGCGGGCACGAAGATGTCCATGTTCAGGCGGTTCGCGACGGCCATCTCGGGGTCGTGGCGACGCCCGTACCAGTAGCCGAGAGCGACGATCGCGAAGATCGGGAACAGGATCGCGGTGATGCGCAGGATCATCGGTGAACAACCGGAACAGGCGGCGCGCAGCATACGCGCGGGCCCGGCCAAACACCAAGCCTCCGGTCTATAATGCCGCCCCTGACGCCATCCACCCGAGCAGGAA
>CAYXJM010000173.1:0-5746 GCA_964465455.1 uncultured Klebsiella sp. | reverse complement strand
AAATTCCGGCCAGGGACGGAGGAAGGGGATTACCAGGTCAAACTGCGCAACCTGGTACGTTTCCTGGAGCAAGGAGACAAGGCCAAGGTGACGTTGCGTTTCCGTGGTCGCGAGATGGCCCACCAGGAGATCGGGATGCAGCTCATCAAGCGCATCGAAGCCGATCTCGAGCCGCATGCGGCGGTGGAACAGCACGCGAAGATGGAAGGGCGTCAGCTCACCATGGTCCTGGCACCGAAAAAGAAGAAGTGAGCCCTGCTCGCTTCTGTTGCGTTGCAGTCAAAAGCAAATGCGGAGTTACAGAAAATGCCGAAGTTGAAAGTACACAGCGGAGCAGCGAAGCGCTTCAAGAAGACCGGCGACGGTTACAAGCGCAAGCACGCGAACAAGAGCCACATCCTCACCAAGATGACCACCAAGCGCAAGCGTCAGCTGCGCGGCACCGAAGCGTTCAGCCCCTCGGACGAGCCGAAGGTCGGACGCATGTTGCGTGACCGGTGAATCGAAGCAATCTGACCTGAGGATATAGCTCATGCCCCGTATCAAGCGTGGCGTCGTTGCCCGACGCCGACACAAGAAGATTCTCGACCGCGCCAAGGGCTACTACGGTGCCCGCAGCCGCGTATACCGCGTCGCCAAGCAGGCCGTCATCAAGGCCGGCCAGTACGCCTACCGCGACCGTCGCCAGAAGAAGCGCCAGTTCCGCGCCCTGTGGATCACGCGCATCAACGCTGCCTCCCGCGCCAACGGCTTGACCTACAGCCGCCTGATCGCGGGGCTGCGCAAGGCCGAGATCGGACTGGACCGCCGCGTGCTGGCGGATCTGGCTGTTCATGACAAGGACGCGTTTGCGTCGATCGTCGAAAAAGCGAGGGCGGCTCTCGCCTGAACCTTGGCGGAGGCGCCGCGGCTGCGGCGCCTCCCCGTCGTCGATCATTCGAACAAGGTAGGGAAAGGGCGCGAGTTCTTTCCCTATTTTTTTGCATCTTGCATGGCCGCGCGGGCCGCGCGGCGCTCGCACAGGAAGTATCGGTATGGATGAATTGACGCAAACGGTCTCCAGTGCCCTCGCCGCGGTCGCGGCGGCCGCCACGCTCGCCGAGCTCGACGAGCAGCGAGTGCGTTTTCTGGGCAAGAAGGGCGAGCTGACCCAGCACCTGAAGCAGCTGGGCCAGCTGGAGCCGGAGGCGCGCCGTGCGCGCGGCGCCGAGATCAACGCGCTCAAGGAGCAGCTGGAGCAGGGTCTCGCGGCGCGCAAGGAACAGCTGGAGGCGCAGGAACTGGCGCACAAGCTGTGGAGCGAGCGCGTCGACGTCACGCTGCCGGGGCGCCGCCAGGCGATGGGCGGCCGGCATCCGGTCACCCATACCATCGAGCGCATTGAGGCCCTGTTCGAGTCGGTCGGCTTCGAGGTCGTCGAAGGGCCGGAGATCGAGGACGACTGGCACAACTTCGAGGCGCTGAACATACCGCCGGAGCATCCGGCGCGCGCGATGCACGACACGTTCTACATCGACCCGACCACGGTACTGCGCACGCACACCTCGCCGGTGCAGGTGCGGGTGATGCAGTCGACGGAGCCGCCGATCCGCGTGATCTGCCCCGGACGCGTGTACCGCTGCGACTCCGACCTGACGCACTCGCCGATGTTCCACCAGGTCGAAGGGCTGGTGATCGCCGAGGGTACCGGGATGCCGGACCTCAAGGGCACGGTCGTCGACTTCCTGCGCGCGTTCTTCGAGCGCGATCTGGCGGTGAAATTCCGCCCGTCCTATTTCCCGTTCACCGAGCCTTCGGCCGAGGTCGACATGCAGTGCGTGATTTGCGGGGGTGGCGGTTGCCGTGTCTGCAAAGGCACCGGCTGGCTCGAGATCATGGGCTGCGGCATGGTGCACCCGCGCGTGCTCGAGATGTCGGGCATCGATGCGGAGCGCTTCAGCGGCTATGCCTTCGGCATGGGCGTGGAGCGGCTGGCAATGCTTCGCTATGGCGTCAACGACTTGCGGCTGTTTTATGAAAACGACCTGAGGTTTCTCAGGCAGTTCAATTAAATCAGTATGTTGCATTCGAAACTTGAAGTAATTGATGCGGCGACTTTGCCGCGGTTGGTGGACAGATGAAGTTCAGCGAGAAGTGGTTGCGTGAGTGGGTTGACCCGGCGCTGTCGACGCGCGAGCTGGCGGACCAGCTGACGATGGCGGGACTGGAGGTCGACGCCATTGCGCCGGCCGGGGCCGCGGTGAGCGGCGTGGTCGTGGGCGAGGTGCTGGAGGTGGCGCCGCACCCGGATGCCGAGCGCCTCAGCGTGTGCCGCGTGTCGGACGGGGCGGCCGACTACCAGGTGGTCTGCGGCGCGACGAACGTGCGCGCCGGTCTGCGCGTGCCGTTCGCGCGCGAGGGCGCCGAGCTGCCGGGACTCAGGATCAAGCGCGCCAGGCTGCGCGGGGTCGAGTCCCGGGGCATGCTGTGCTCGGCGGAGGAACTCGGCATCGAGAGTCGCGCCGACGGCCTGCTCGAACTGCCAGCCGACGCGCCACTGGGGCAGGACATCGTCGCGCTGCTGGAACTGGACGACCAGGTGATCGAGCTCGGTCTCACGCCGAACCGCGGCGACTGCCTGAGCATCGCCGGGCTGGCGCGCGAGGTGGCTGCTCTGAACCGCATCGCGCCACGCGAGCCGATCGGGGGTGCCGTGCCGGCGACGATCACCGATGCGCTGGACGTCACGCTGGCGGCGCCCGCCGCGTGCCCGCGCTATGCCGGCCGCGTGATCCACGGCGTGGACATCGGTAAGCCGTCGCCCCTGTGGATGCGGGAGCGGCTGCGCCGCGCCGGTGTGCGCAGCATCGATGCGGTGGTCGATGTCACGAACTACGTGCTGCTCGAGCTCGGGCAGCCGCTGCACGCCTTCGACCTGCGCAAGCTCGGCGGACACATCACGGTGCGCATGGCGCACCCCGGCGAGAGGCTGGTGCTGCTCGACGGCAGCGAGCGCGAGTTGCGTCCCGACATGCTGGTGATCGCCGACAACGACGGCGCGGTGGCCCTGGCGGGTATCATGGGCGGGCAGCACACCGCGGTGGGCGAGCACACGCGCGACATCTTCCTCGAGTCGGCCTTCTTCAGCCCGTCGGCGCTGGCCGGCAAGGCGCGCTCGCTCGGCATGCACACGGACGCCTCCCACCGCTACGAGCGCGGCGTCGACTTCCAGCTGCAGGTGGTGGCGATCGAGCGCGCGACGCGGTTGCTGCTCGACATCGTGGGCGGCGAGCCGGGACCCGTGGTGCTGGCGTGCTCCGACGAGCATCTGCCGGCACTGGAGCCGATCCAGCTGCGCGCCGATCGCCTCGACACCCTGCTCGGCGTGAGCCTGCCTGGCGGGGAGGTCGAGGATATCCTGCGCCGTCTCGGTCTCGGCGTGGAGCGCCACGGCGCGGGCTGGCTGGTGCGTCCGCCGAGCTTCCGCTTCGACCTCCGCATCGAGGTGGACCTGATCGAGGAGATCGCGCGGGTACACGGCTACGACCGCATCCCGGTGCGGGTGCAGAGCGCCGCGGTGCCGATCCGTGCTCGCACCGAGGCGCGGCACTCGCTGGGCGCGTGGCGCCACCGCCTGAATGCGCTGGGGTACCAGGAGGCCATCACCTACAGCTTCGTCGAGCCGCGGCTGCAGGCACTGCTCGATCCCGGGCGGACGCCCGTCGCCGTCGCCAACCCCATCTCGGCCGACATGGCGGTCATGCGCACCACGCTGTGGGCCGGCCTGATCAAGGCCGTGCAGTTCAACCAGAACCGGCAACAGCGCAGCCTGCGCCTGTTCGAGTCGGGGCTGCGCTTCCTGCCGGGCCCGGACGGGCTGGAACAGCGCCTCGCCGTCGCCGGCATCGCCTGCGGCGATCGTGCCCAGGAGGGCTGGGCGAGCCCGGCCGCGGCGCTCGATTTCTTCGACGTCAAGGGCGATGTGGAAGCGTTGCTCGACATCGATCCGACCGCCGCCCAATACAGCTTCGAGCCGGCCGCGCACCCGGCGCTGCATCCCGGGCAGGCGGTACTGCTGCGCCGCGAAGGGGAGACGCTGGGTTACCTCGGCGCGTTGCACCCGGAGTTGCTGCGACAACTGGACCTGCAGGGGCCGGTTTACCTGTTCGAGCTGGATTTCGCGCCGGCAGGCAAGAAAAATTTGCCAAGTTTCAAAGGATTATCTAAATTTCCTGAGGTCAGACGTGATCTCGCCATCGTGCTCGACGAGAACGTGCCGGGTGCGCGCGTGCTGGAGACGGCGCGCGAGGCGGCGGGAGAGCTGCTCGTGAACTTGAAGTTGTTTGACGTGTATCGCGGGCAAGGTATTGATGTGAAGAAGAAAAGTATCGCCCTCGGTGTGGTGTTGCAACACCGCGAGCGCACCCTGACCGATGAAGAAGTCAACGCCACGATGGACCGTGTGGTCGCGGCGCTCGCAGAACAATGTGGAGCAGCCCTAAGGTATTGAGCACATGAGGAACGCGCTGACCAAGGCCGACATAGCCGAAAAGCTGTTCGAAGACCTTGGATTGAACAAGCGGGAAGCGAAGGAGATCGTCGAGATGTTCTTCGAGGAAATCCGCCATGCGCTCGAGTCCAACGAGCAGGTCAAGCTGTCGGGCTTCGGAAATTTCGACCTGCGCGACAAGCGTCAGCGCCCGGGTCGCAACCCGAAGACCGGCGAGGAAATCCCGATTTCGGCCCGGCGCGTGGTCACGTTCCGCCCGGGTCAGAAACTGAAAGTCAGGGTGGAAGCCTATGCTGGAAGCGAGTAACAACAACGAACTGCCTCCTATTCCCGGCAAGCGCTATTTCACCATCGGCGAGGTGAGCGAGTTGTGCGCGGTCAAACCGCACGTGCTGCGCTACTGGGAGCAGGAATTCCCGCAGCTGAAGCCGACCAAGCGCCGCGGCAACCGCCGTTACTACCAGCGCCAGGACGTGATCCTGATCCGCCAGATCCGCAGCCTCCTCTACGAGCAGGGGTTCACGATCGGCGGGGCGCGCCAGCGCATGGAAGGCGAGTCCGGGAAGGAGGATTCGCACTACCGCCAGCTGATCCGGCAGATGATCTCGGAACTCGAGGAAGTCCTCACGACACTGCGCTACTGAGGCGCGAATTTGGCGTACACATCGCATGCGAGTTCGGGTATCATGCGCGGCCTGCCGGCGGGAGCCGGCGGACCTCGTGAAAGCGGGGAAGTTTTCGGAGCGTAGCGCAGCCTGGTAGCGCACCACTCTGGGGGGGTGGTGGTCGTGGGTTCAAATCCCGCCGCTCCGACCAATTCAGATCAAACAGCAAGGGCGCCCGACGGCGCCCTTGCTGCTTTTTGGCCGCAGCCGCGATCACGTTCGCGACGTCTCGCGCCCGCTCCGGCGGCAGGGCCCCGTCGGTTGCCCCTGCCCGATTCCTGCACCCATCCGTTACCTGCCGTCCCCGCCGCGGCGTTACGAGCGATGTCTTTGCTCGTGGGCCGGTGACGAATCCGCTGCGCGACGCTAAGCTTGCCGCGTGGCCCGAGGTTCTCGCCCCGATGACGGGTGGCGACCTCGAGTGTTTAGCGAACTCGTTCGGCGCCCTCCCGCGAAGTGCAACAACAAGGGGTAAGGGTTGTGCCGGTCAGGCGCTACGCCACCAGGCGGCCTTCCCATACAGCAGTGCGCAGACAAGCCGCGCATGAAGGGCCAGCGGGCAAGCCTCCCTGCGTAACTGACACGCTGCTCC
>CAYXJM010000172.1:0-5752 GCA_964465455.1 uncultured Klebsiella sp. | reverse complement strand
CGGTTCGGGGAGCAGCTCGCGGAAGTCGTCGCGCCACGGCGGGTTGCGCCCGGGCGCCGGCGGCAGCAGCAGGTCGCTGAAGTCGTCCCCCACCGGCGAGCCGGCCGGCGCCGCGGGTGCCGTCGACGGTTCCGGCGCGACGAGCGCCGCGGCGTCCTGGGCGAAGAGCCGCGCGGGCAGTTCGGTCGCCAGGCCCGGGAACACCCAGACCAGCGCCAGGCCCAGCATCTGCAGGGCCACGAAGGGCACGGCGCCGCGGTAGATCTCCAGCGTCGCGATGAACTTCGCCGCCACGCCGCGCAGGTAGAACAGCGCGAAGCCGAAGGGCGGCGTGAGGAAGCTGGTCTGCAGGTTCACGCCGATCATCACGCCGAGCCAGACCGGGTCCACGCCGAGCTTGATCAGCGCCGGTGCGGCGATCGGCACCACGATGAAGATGATCTCGAAGGTGTCGAGGAAGAAGCCGAGCAGGAAGATCACCAGCATCGTGGCCAGCACCGCCGTGAAGGCGCCGCCCGGCAGCGCGGCCAGCGCGTCGTGCACGAGGTTCTCGCCGCCGAGGCCGCGGAATACCAGGCTGAACACGCTGGCGCCCAGCAGGATCACGAAGACCATCGAGTTGATCGTGAGCGTCGTGCGCATGACCTCGCGCAGCATTGCGAGGCTGAGCTGCCGCCTGGCGGCAGAGAGCAGCATCGCGCCGACCGCACCGACCGAGGCCGATTCCGTGGGTGTCGCGATGCCCCCGAGGATGGAGCCCAGCACGGCCAGGATCAGCGCGAGCGGCGGCGCCAGCGCCACGAGCGCGCGCCGGGCGAGGCCGCGGCGCTCGGCCTCGCTCATCGCGAGCGGCGGGCACGACTCCGGGGCGCTGATGGCCTTGAACACGATCCACGAGATGTACAGCGCGACCAGCAGCAGGCCCGGCAGCATCGCGCCCGCGAACAGCTGGCCCACCGAGATCGGCTCCGGCGCCATGTTGCCGAGCGCGAGCTGCGCCTGCTGGTTGGCGCCCTGCAGGATGTCGCCGACGAAGATCAGCACCGTCGACGGCGGGATGATCTGCCCGAGCGTGCCGGCCGCGCAGATCGTGCCGGCCGCGAGTTTGGGATCGTAGCCCGCGCGCATCATCGCCGGCAGCGAGAGCAGGCCCATCGTGACCACCGTGGCGCCGACGATGCCCGTGGAGGCCGCGAGCAGCGCGCCGACGATGATCACCGAATAGCCGAGCCCCCCGCGCAGCCGCCCGAACAGCTCGCCCATCGTCGTGAGCAGCGCCTCGGCGATCTTCGAGCGCTCGAGCATCACGCCCATGAACACGAACAGCGGCACCGCCACCAGCGTCTCGCTGGTCATGGTGCCGAAGTAGCGTCCTGGCAGCGCCGAGAGGATCGCGAGGTCGAAGACGCCGCACGCGAGCCCCAGCGTCGCGAACACGAGCCCGGCGCCGGCCAGCGTGAAGGCGACCGGGTAGCCGCCCATCACGGCGCCGATGGTGGCGAGGAACATCGCCACCGAGAGGATTTCGCCGACGAGTTCAGGGCTCATCGCGGTCGCGCCTCCCAGCGGCGCTCAGAGCCGTTCATCGGTGACCCGGTCCTCGTCGTGGTCGAGCATCGGGCATCCCGCCAGCAGCAGGCCGCGGCGCGCGATCAGCGCCAGCCCCTGCACGAAGAGCAGCGCGCAGAACAACAGCAGCAGCGACTTCAGCAGGAACACCCCGGGCATGCCGTTGGCGGTCGCGGAGGCCTCGCGGATGCGCCAGGCCGAGAGCACGAAGGGCGTCGACGTCACGGCGACGACCGCGAGCCACGGAAAGAGCAGGAACACGGTGCCGAGGATGTCGACCCAGGCGCGGCGCCGCGCGTCGAGCCGCCCGTAGAGCACGTCGACGTTGACGTGCCCGCCGTGGAGGAAGGTGTAGCCCGCGCCGGCCATGAACACCACCGCGTGCTGCCACACGTAGAGCTCCTGCAGCCAGGGGTAGCCGACGCCGACGGCGTAGCGCAGCAGCACGACGGCGAAACAGGTGAGCACGCAACCGAGCGTGAGCCAGGCGACCGCGCGGCCGATCCGTTCGTTCAGCGAGTCGACGATCCTGACGAAACCCGCGAGCGCTGCCATCGCTCCCCCGTGTTTTTGCTGGCGGTGGATGGTACGGAGAATCGGGTCCGGACGCGAGCGCCTGTCGAAGCCGCACAGCAGTGCCGCCGTGGCCGGCTTCGGCTGCCCGGCCGACGGGTCAACCTATAGATCCTGTCGATAGTATTTATGCAATCCCTTGAATTGACCGATATTTGACCCGCCTCGATACTCGCCCGATCACACCCAACGGGCGAGCAAAGAGGTCGCGGTCCGATGACATCTGCGTGGGGATTCAACGGCGACGCCGTCGAGCAACAGTTGATCGAGGCGGCGCGCGGCATGCGATCGCTGCTGCGTCGCAACATTCCCCTGCACGAGCAGCACGGCAAGCTCAGCGACGAGGTGCTCGCGGCAGTGTGCGAGGCCGGGTTCCACAAGATGGCCGTACCGGCGCGCTGGGGCGGGCTGCATCTCTCATCGGCCGCGATGGCGCGCGTCGGCGGAGAGATCGCGCGCGGCTGCCCGTCGACGGCCTGGGCGCTTTCGATCACCAACTCGGTGGCGTGGCTCGTCTCGCAGATGCCCGACAGCATGCAGCAGTTCGTCTTCGGCAAGGGCATTCCGCTGCTGACCGGCCCGCAGAACGGCGCGGGGACGCTCGAGCCCGCGGAGGGCGGCTACCTCTTCAGCGGCAGGTGGTCCTACGGCACCAACTGCCGGCACGCAGACTTCGCCATGCTCCAGGGCGTCTGCACCGAGGGCCTGCCGCACCTGTGCGTGGTCAGGATGAGCGAGGTCGGCATCGTCGACACCTGGAAGGTCGCCGGCATGCGTGGCACGGGCTCCGACACCGTCGTCGCGGACAAGGTGTTCGTGCCGAAGGCGCACAGTTGCCTGATGCAGGGCATCGGCAGCGCCGAGGACTTCAGCTACCCGAAGGAGCCGGGCGACTACTGGATCGGCTTCCCGCTGCTGCGCTCCAAGGCGATCGGCATCCTGGTGGGCGCAGTCGAGGGACAGCTCGACGCCATCGTCGACAGCAGCGCCCGACCGGTGCTCTACAGCGTCTTCCAGCAGAAGCAGGACGCGGCGTCCTACCGGGCGCTGCTCGGCGAGGCGGCGGGCAAGATCCGCGCCGCGCGCACCATCATGGACAGCAGCAACACCGCCAACGACCGCGCCGCGCTGGCGCGTCGCGCGCTCACGCCGGACGAGCGCCTCGACAACCGCGTGGAGACGGCCGCGGCGATCCGGCTGCTGAACGAGGCGTCTTCCACGCTGATGGACATGGCCGGCTCCTCCGGATTCGCGGAGTCGAGCCTTGCCCAGCAGTACTGGCGCGACTTCAACGTGGGATCGCGACACGTGATCTTCAATGCCTACGTCAGCAACGAGGCCTTCGGCACGAGCGTGCTGGGCCGTGCGCAGGAGATCCTGCCAGCGGACTGCGTGTAGCAGACGAAACACCCAACGATAGCGATAAAGACCAGAGGGAAAACACCATGAGAAAACACAACGCGCAAGTGCTCCCGTTCGCCACGGCCGCCCTGGCCCTGGCGATCTCGACCGTCGCCGGCGCACAGGAGCCGGCAGGAAAGGGCGCAAGGCTGGAGGAAGTCGTCGTCACCGCGCAGCGGCGCGAACAGAGCATGCAGGACGTTCCGGTCGCGGTGACGGCGCTCAGCAGCGCCTCGCTCGCGCAGAGCGGAGTCGGCAACACCGAGATGCTGAGCGTGGCCGCGCCGTCCGTGGTGATCGGCCGCTTCTCGAACAGCGCGCGGCCCTTCGTGCGCGGCATCGGCTCCACGGTGGCCGACCCGAACAACGAGGCCTCTGTCGCGATCTACCTCGACGGCGTGTACCAGCCGGCCGCCTTCGCCAACTTCTTCGACTTCAACAACGTCGAGCGCATCGAGGTGCTGAAGGGCCCGCAGGGCACGCTGTTCGGCCGCAATGCCACCGGCGGCGTGATCCAGGTGGTCACGCGCGATCCGGGCGACACGCCGGAGTTCGAGGCTTCGGCCGGCTACGCCAACTACGACAAGTACAGCGTTTCCACTTACGCCGCCGCGCCGATCGGCGACAAGGTGGGCGTGAGCATCGCCGCGATGTACTCGGACCAGAACGACGGCTACGGCGAGAACCTCGTCACCGGCAAGGACGTGCGGCTCGGTGAGGAGCTCGGCGTGCGTTTCAAGCTGGTGTTCGAGCCCACCGATGCCACCACGATCAAGCTCGCGGGCGACTACTCCGAACTCAATGACACGGGCGCCGCGTACCAGATGCTGCCCGGCACGCGCAACGTGCTCGGCCAGAATCCGCCAAAGGACGACTACGACGTCTACAACAACTGGGAGCCCGAGAACGACGTCGAGAGCGTCGGCGCGTCGCTGGACATCAAGCACGACTTCGGCGCGGTGGGCCTGCGCAGCATCACCGCGTGGCGCGACATCGACGGCCTGTGGACGCTGGACCAGGATCTGACTGCGCTGCCGATCATCAACGCCGACGTCAACCAGACCGGCGAGATGTTCTCGCAGGAATTGCACCTGACGTCTTCCGAAGACTCGAAACTGCAGTGGCTGGTCGGCGCGTACTACTTCGAATACGACGCCGGGTACGATCCGCTGGCCACCAGCGGCCTGCTGTTCCTGCAGATGTACCGCGTGCCGGGCTTCTCCTTCGACAACCTCTCCGAGGCGCAGTCGGTGTCGGTCTTCGGCCAGGCGACCTATCCGGTCCTCGAGGACACCAACCTGACGCTCGGCCTGCGCCAGACCTGGGACCAGGCCGACGGCAAGGCGAGGACCAGCCTGACCGGCACGCCGGTGGTGGTCATGACCAACGACAACAGCTTCTCCGACGACACGCCGACCTGGCGCGTCTCGCTCGATCACCAGTTCACCGACGACGTGATGGGTTATGTGTCCTACAACCGCGGCATGAAGTCCGGCGGCGTGGGCATCACGGGCGCGGCGGACACGATCACGACCTACGAGCCCGAGGAACTCGACGCCTACGAGATCGGCATCAAGAGCGATCTGCTCGACGGCCGCGCGCGCTTCAACGCGGCGGTGTTCTACTACGACTTCTCGAGCATCCAGTTCCAGCGCGTCGTGACCGGCGCCGGCGTCATCATCAACGGCGGCGACGCGGAGAGCTACGGCGCCGATGCGGAGCTCGAGTTCCAGGCCACCGACAACCTGCGCCTGACCGCCGGGATCAGCCTGCTCGACACCGAGATCAAGGATTTCCCGAACGCGCCCTGCACCGAGCGCACGCCGGCCGGCACCACGATCGACTGCGCGCCGGGCTACAACGCCGACGGCAACGAGCTCACCCAGGCCCCGGATTTCACCGGCTCGCTGGCAGCGAGCTATCGCATCCCGACGGAGATCGGCGCAATCGACCTGAACGCCAGCTACTACTACAACGACGGCTACTACCAGGAGATCGACAACCGGCTGGAGACGGACTCCTACGAGCTGCTGAACGCGAGCATCGTCTGGACCAACCACGCCGAGAACCTGTCGGCGCAGCTGTGGGGCCGCAACCTCACCGACGAGTTCTACTTCGTGCAGGCCCTTGGCACGGCGAACCTCTCGGATCTCGGCACCGCCGCGCCGCCGCGCACCTATGGCGTGACGCTGAGCTACAAGTACCAGTA
>CAYXJM010000171.1:0-5759 GCA_964465455.1 uncultured Klebsiella sp. | reverse complement strand
CCGGCCGCGCCGCTGAAGAAAGCCACCGAGGCCGCGAAGGAAGTGGCGTACGTGCAGCTCGGCCTCTGCGGCAAGGTGTACGACGAACTGAACAGCCGCGTGACGAAGGCGCGCAAGCAGGCTCCGAAGAAGTGGAGCGACCTCGTGAAGCGCGGCGAGCAGGTGCAGCGCGACCTCGACAAGGTGCAGAAGGACCTCACCAGTGATCTGCGCAAGCGCGTGAACCGTATGGATATTCCGGCGCCGATCGAAACGCGTGTCACGCGCTTCACCAAGGCGGTGAAGAAGCTGACGGCCCGCGTGAACAAGGCCGCCTGATCCCCGTTCCAGGTCTCGCAACCCGTTCAAGCCACCCCCCGGGGTGGCTTTTTTTCGTCCCGGATTTTCCTACAGCTCCACCCGCACGGCGGCGACGACGTCCCGCGCCCTGGCGCGCGCCTCGTCGATGCTGGCCCCGAGCGCCAGCCCGACGCCGAGACGGCGCGAGCCGCGCACCTCGGGCTTGCCGAAGAGCTTGAGGTCCGTGTCGGGCTGCGCCAGCGCCGCCCCCAGGTTGCCGTAGCGCATGTCGGCGGAATCGCCCTTGACCAGCAAGGCGCAGGAGGCGGCCGGGCCGTGCTGGCGGATGGCCGGTACCGGCAGACCGAGGATGGCGCGCGCGTGCAGCGCGAACTCCGAGAGCTGCTGCGAGATCAGCGTCACGAGGCCGGTGTCGTGCGGACGCGGCGATACCTCGCTGAACCAGACGCGATCGCCCTTCACGAAGAGCTCCACGCCGAAGATGCCCCAGCCGCCGAGCGCCGCGGTGACCTCTGCGGCGATGTGCTGCGCCTCGGCCAGCGCCGCGGCCGACATGGGCTGGGGCTGCCACGATTCGCGGTAGTCGCCGTCCACCTGCAGGTGGCCGATGGGATCGCAGAAGCTGGTGCCGCCGGCGTGGCGCACGGTCAGCAGGGTGATCTCGTAGTCGAAGTCGATGAAGCCCTCGACGATGACGCGGCCGGCGCCGGCGCGGCCACCGGCCTGCGCGTAGTCCCAGGCCCGCTGCAGGTCGGCCTCGGAGCGCACGAGGCTCTGGCCCTTGCCGGAGGAGGACATCACGGGCTTCACCACGCAGGGGAAGCCCACCTCGCGCGCGCCGGCCGCGAAAGTGGCGTAGTCGTCGGCGAAGCGATACGCCGAGGTAGCGAGACCCAGTTCCTCGGCGGCCAGGCGCCGGATGCCCTCGCGGTGCATCGTGAGGCGCGCGGCGCGCGCCGTCGGCACCACGCGCTGGCCCTCGGCCTCCAGCTCGACCAGGGCGTCGGTGGCGATGGCCTCGATCTCCGGCACCACGAGGTGGGGCTTCTCCGCGAGGATGACGCGCCGCAGCGCCACCGGATCCAGCATGTCGATCACGTGGCTGCGGTCGGCGACCTGCATGCCGGGCGCGTTGGCGTAGCGGTCCACCGCGATCACCTCGCAGCCGAGGCGCTTCAGCTCGATCACGACCTCGCGGCCGAGCTCGCCGGCGCCGCAGAACAGCACGCGCGTGGCGCCGGGAGCGAAGGGAGTACCCAGGGTCAGGGCGGTCTCGGTCATGCACGGTTTCCTTTGCGTGGCGGCTTCAGTGGCGGTCGCGCTCCGCTCGCCTGCCCGTGCACGCGCCGGATGCGGCCGCGCGCGACGTGCCGGGTGCGAAACGCCGGGGCGCGCAGTATAAAGCACCTCGTGGCGGGCAGCGGAGCCCCGTCACCCGGCGTGCGCCGGGTGGATCGTCACCGGAAGAGGACATGCGCATCATGCGACAGCGACTGCCCGATACGCCCGCCGCACGCCGGCGCCCGGCAGCCGGCGCATGAGCGCTCGCCACGGCCCGTCGCACCCGACCCCGCTGCCAGGCGCGCAGCCGCCCCTGCACATCGCCGTGGTCGGCGGCGGCATCAACGGCGTCAGCGCGGCCGAGGCGCTGGCCGCCGACGGACATCGCGTGGAACTCTTCGAGCGCGGCGTACTGATGGGCGAGACCAGCAGCCGCTCCTCGAAGCTGCTGCACGGGGGGCTGCGCTACCTCGAGACCGGCGAGTGGCGGCTGGTGCGCGAAGCACTCGCCGAGCGCTCGCGCTGGATCGCGGACTGCCCGCAGCACGCGCAGCCGCTGCGCCTCGCGCTGCCGGTCTATTCCGGTGTGTCGCGCCCGCCGCTGCTGCTCGGCGCGGGCATCGCCCTGTACGCGCTGCTTGCCGGCCGGCGCGGCCTCGGCCCGTCGCGCTGGCTGGGCGCGCGCGAATTCGCGCGGCAGAACCCGGCGCTGAAGGCCGAGGGCCTGCGCGGCGGCTTCTACTTCTTCGACGGCCGCATGGACGACCGCGCGCTGGGATCGTGGCTGGCCGGCGTGGCGCGCACGCGCGGCGTGACGATCCACGAGCATACGCCGGTGCAGGGGCTCGACGCTGGCGGCAGCGTACGGCTCGCCGGCGGCGAACGGCGCTTCGACCTCGTGGTGAACGCCGCCGGCCCGTGGGCCGAAGCGCTGTTGCGCGATTCCGGGCTCGCGCCCGCCTACGGCATCGACTGGGTGCGCGGCTCGCACATCGTCTTCGACGAGCCGCTCGCGCAGGCCTGCCTGCTGCAGGTCCCGGGCGAGAAGCGCATCTTCTTCGTGCTCCCCTGGCAGGGCCGCACGCTCGTCGGCACCACCGAGGTGGCGCAATCCCGCAGCGAGCCGATCGCGGCCAGCGCGGCGGAGATCGACTACCTGCTCGCGGCGCGCAACCACTACTTCCGGGAGGCGAAGACGCGCGTCGACGTGAGCGGGGTGTTCAGCGGCGTGCGCCCGCTGCTTCACTTCGAGGGCGACCCGGGACGGGCCAGCCGCGAATACGCGCTGGCGCGCGAGGGGCGCGTGCTGAGCATCTACGGCGGCAAGTGGACCACGGCGCGCGCGCTGGGCCGCCACGTCGCGCGCATGGTCAGGGAATCACTACCGCCGCGCCGGTGAAGCGCCCGGCGCGCAGGTCGTCGAGCGCGCGGTTCACGTCGGCGAGCGCGTAGCGGTGCACCTCGGTGCGCACCGGCAGCGCCGCCGCGAGCGGCAGGAACTCCTCGCCGTCGCGCCGCGTGAGGTTCGCGACCGACTCGATGCGGCGCTCGCCCCAGAGATCGGCGTACGGGAACGAGGGGATGTCGCTCATGTGAATGCCGGCGCAGACGACGCGCCCGCCCTTGCGCACCGCGCGCAGCGCCCGCGGCACCAGCTCGCCCTCGGGCGCGAAGATGATCGCGGCATCGAGCGCGACCGGGGCCGCCGCGCTGCTGTCCCCCGCCCACACCGCGCCGAGTCCGCGCGCGAATTCCTGCGCCGCGGTGTCACCGGGACGCGTGAAGGCGTAGACCTCCTGGCCGTGGTGGCGCGCCACCTGCACCAGGATGTGCGCGGCCGCGCCGAAACCGTAGAAGCCGATGCGCCGCGCCGCGCGCGCGGGACGGTAGCTGCGGTAGCCGATCAGCCCCGCGCAGAGCAGGGGCGCGGCCTGCACGGCGTCGAAGCCGGGCGGCACCGGGAAGCAGTAGCGCGCGTCGGCCACGCAGTACTCCGCGAACCCGCCGTCCACCTGGTAACCGGTGTAGACCGCGCGGTCGCAGAGGTTCTCCTCGCCGGCGCGGCAGAAGTCGCACTCGCCGCAGCTGCCGCCCAGCCACGGCACGCCGATGCGCTCGCCCGCGGCGAAGGTGCCGACGCCGGCGCCGCGGGCCACGACCTCGCCGACGATCTGGTGCCCCGGCACCAGCGGCAGGCGCGGCTCGCGCAGTTCGCCGTCCACGACGTGCAGGTCGGTGCGGCAAACGCCGCAGGCCAGCACGCGCAGCAGCACCTCGTGGCGTCCCGGGCGCGGCACCGGGCGGTCCTCGGCGCGCAGCCGCTCGCCGGGCGCGTGCAGCACCATCGCGCGCATCGTGGAAGGAACCGTGGTCATGGAACTGCAACTCCCGGCGGCGATGGTGAATCCTGCACGAATCGGCACGGCCGCGCCGTCGCGGCTGTTGATCCGGCGGCCGTCGTCGGTTTACTGTAAATCGCACCCGGCGCTCGCACCAGCGCGACGCCCAGCAGGAGGACAAGGCTTTTCCACACCGGGAACCTTCGAATGCCGCAGCGGGGATGCAGATGCTGAACCCCCGGATACTGCGCCTCAACGTGGCCGGCCAGCCCGTCGAATGGCTGAGCTGGCAGGAAGCGACCTGCCTCTACGCGCGCGACATGGTGGCGTGGACGCTGGGCGAGCAGGTACGCACCGTCTTCGGCGGCATGTCGCGCCTCACCGGACAACAATCCTCCATCTCGCTGCACAGCATCATCGCGTGCGCCGGGCACGTCTCGGGCAGGCCCCGGCTGGTTCCGCCCCTGACCAATCGCGCGCTGTTCCGCCGTGACCTGCACCTGTGCATGTACTGCGGGCTGCGCTTCGGCGAGCGCGAGCTCACGCGCGACCACGTGCTGCCGAAGTCGCGCGGCGGGCGCGACCACTGGCGCAACGTCGTCGCGGCCTGCAAGCGCTGCAACCAGCGCAAGGGCAACCGCCTGCCGGAGGAAGCCGGCATGGAGATGCTCGCGGTGCCCTACCAGCCCAACACGGCCGAGTGGCTGGCGCTGATCAACAGCGACCGCATCCGCGGCGACCAGATGGAATTCCTGCGCGCGCAGTTCTCGCCGCACTCGCGCTGGAGCTGATGCTTGGGCACGGCGATCGAGCGCACGGAGTTCTCGCCCCGCGATCACGCCGATTTCGCCCGCCGCCTGCAGCAGAACCTCGACGCGCTGAAGGCGCTGCTCGCCCGGCCCGGCTTCGGGGCGGGACCCTGCACCCTCGGCGCCGAAGTCGAGCTCTTCATCATCGATTCCCGCGCGCGCCCGAAGCCGGCGAACCTGGAGATCCTGGCGCGAGCCGCCGATCCGCGGCTCGCGCCGGAGCTGAACCGCTTCAACCTCGAATACAACCTGACGCCGGTGCCCGCCACCGGCAGGCCCTTCTCGCGCATCGAGGCGGAAATCAGCCGGGCGCTCGCGCACGTCAACGCGGCCGCGGCCGCCGAGGGCGCGCGCGTGATACCGATCGGCATCCTGCCGACGCTGCGACGGCGCGATTTCGGCCCGCAGGCGATGACACCGCAGCCGCGCTACGCGGCGCTGGCCGGCGCGCTGGCGCGCTCTCGCGGCGAGCGCTTCGCGATCCGCATCGGCGGCGCGGAGCCGGTGCGGATCGCGGTCGACGACGTGAGCCTCGAGGGCGCCAACACCTCGCTGCAGATCCATTACCGCGTGCCGCCGCGGGAATTCGCGGCGAGCTTCAACGCGATCCAGCTGGTGACGCCCGTCGTGCTCGCCGCCGCCTGCAACTCGCCGCTGCTGCTCGGGCGGCGCACCTGGCACGAGACCCGGGTGCCGCTGTTCAAGCTCGCGGTCGACGGGCGCAACCGCGACAGCCGCGACCTGCACCTGCCGCCGCGGGTGGATTTCGGCACCGGCTGGGTGCGCGAAGGCGCCTTCGAACTGTTCGCCGGGGCGGTGCACCTGCACGGCGCGCTGCTGCCAATCTGCTCGCGCGAGAACGCGCCGGCCCGCGTGCGCGCCGGGCGCACGCCGGCGCTCGCCGAGCTGCGCCTGCACTGCGGCACGCTGTGGCCCTGGAACCGGCCGGTCTACGATCCCGCGGACGGGGGGCATCTGCGCATCGAGCTGCGGGCGCTGCCGGCCGGCCCCAGCGCCGCCGACATGATGG
>CAYXJM010000170.1:0-5839 GCA_964465455.1 uncultured Klebsiella sp. | reverse complement strand
TTCCTGTTCGAGTCGGTCGAGGGCGGCGAGAAGTGGGGGCGCTACTCGATCATCGGCCTGCCGTGCCGGCGGCGCCTCGTCGTGCGCGGCAGCCGCATCACGCTCTGCGACGGCGATGCGACGCAGGACGTCGCGCACGCCGATCCGCTCGCCTTCGTGGAGGAGTTCGTCGCGCGCGAGCGCGCGTTCCCGCACGAGGACCTGCCGATGTTCGCGGGCGGGCTGGTCGGCTACTTCGGCTACGACTGCGTGCGCATGATCGAGCCGCGCCTCGCGGCGAGCGCGCCGCCGGACGTGCTCGGGACGCCCGATATCCTGCTCATGGTCGCTGAGGAGTTCCTGGTCTTCGACAACCTGGCCGGCGCCATCCTGCTGGTGGTCACGGTCGATCCGCGCGATGCCGGCGCCGCGGTTGGCGCCGCGGCCAGGCTGGACGCGCTGCAGCAGCGGCTCGAGGGCCCCTCGCCGCGGCTGCCGCCGGTCGACATCGATGCGGTGCGGCGCGACAGCCAGCGCGCGCGCGACGTGGAGGCGGCGTTCGAGTCGGAGTTCGGGCGCGAGCGCTTCGAGGCCGCCGTGGAGCGCATCCGCGAGTACATCCTGGCCGGCGACGTGATGCAGGTGGTGCCCTCGCAGCGCATGAGCGCGCCCTTCGGCGGCAATCCGCTGAACCTCTACCGCGCGCTGCGCAACCTCAATCCCTCGCCCTACCTCTACTTCCTCGATCTCGGCGATTTCCAGATCGTGGGCTCCTCGCCGGAGATCCTCTCGCGGCTGCAGGACGGCGAGGTCACGGTGCGCCCGATCGCGGGCACGCGCCGGCGCGGTGCCACGCGCGAGGAGGACCTCGCGCTCGAGGCCGAGCTGCTGGCCGATCCCAAGGAGATCGCCGAGCACCTGATGCTGATCGACCTCGGCCGCAACGACGTGGGCCGCGTGGCCCGGATCGGCAGCGTGACGGTGTCGGAGCGCATGGTCGTCGAGCGCTACTCGCACGTCATGCACATCGTCTCCAACGTGTCGGGGCGCCTGCGCGAGGGGCTGGGCGCCATCGACGTGCTGCGCGCCACGCTGCCCGCGGGCACGCTCTCGGGCGCGCCGAAGATCCGCGCGATGGAGATCATCGACGAGCTCGAGCCCTCGCGGCGCGGCATCTACGGCGGCGCGGTGGGCTACCTCTCGTGGCACGGCGAGATGGACACCGCGATCGCGATCCGCACCGCGGTGATCAAGGACGGACGCCTGCACGTGCAGGCCGGCGCCGGGATCGTCGTCGACTCGGTACCCGCGCTGGAGTGGGAAGAAACGATGAACAAGGCGCGCGCGATGTTCCGCGCCGCCGCGATGCTCGCCTGAGCGCGCGGCGACGGCGCTCGCAGTGACCGTCGTGGACTGGCTGGCGCTGGCGGGCACATTCGCCTTCGCGGTGAGTGGCGCGCTGCTCGCCGCGCGTCATCGCCTCGACATCATCGGCTTCCTGTTCGTCGCCAACATGACCGGCGTCGGCGGCGGCACCGTGCGCGACCTGCTGCTCGACGCGCCGGTGTTCTGGGTGCAGGACGCCAGCCACATCGCGGTCTGCAGCGCCGCCGCGCTGCTCACCTGGACGGCTGCATCGCTGCTCGACCGCGCCTCGACGGCCGTGCTGTGGGCCGACGCGATCGGCATCGCGCTGTTCGCGGTGCTCGGCGCGCAGAAGGCGCTGCTGGCGGGCGTGGGGCCCGGCGTCGCGGTGGTGATGGGGATCTTCACCGCCTGCTTCGGCGGCATCATCCGCGACGTCACGCTGAACGAGCCGCCGATCATCATGAGCCGCGAGATCTACGTCACGGCGACGCTGGCCGGTGCGCTGTGCTACGTGCTGCTGGCCGGGCTGCGCGGCCCACACGACGTCGTGGCCGTAGTGGGCGGCACGGGTGTCGGCTTCGCGGTGCGCGCGCTGGCCATCGCGGCCCGGCTCTCGCTGCCTTCGCACGCGGGGCTCGGCCACAAGGACGGCGGCGCCGGCGAATGAGCGCGGCTGCCCCGCGCGGCGTTCACGGCGGGGCCGGCAGGTCCACGCGGCGCTCCGGCCCGCCGTAGATCCCGACCCGGCCCGCGCCGTCCTCGCCCACGGTGCCGCGGTACATGCCGCTGGTGTTGAATCGCATCGCGTAATCGCCGCGCGCATCGAGCACGATCAGGCCGCCGTCGCCTCCGAGCGCCGCCACCTCGGCCAGCGTCGCGTCGGCCGCATCCGCCGGCGACTTGCCGGCGAGCCGCACCAGGTCGGCGACGCTGTGCGAGGCGGCCGTGCGGATGAACATTTCGCCGGTGCCGGTCGCCGACACCGCGACGGAACGGTTGTCGGCCCAGGTGCCGGCGCCGATCAGCGGCGAGTCGCCGACGCGTCCGTAGCGCTTGTTGGTGAGCCCGCCGGTCGACGTGCCGGCGGCGAGATTGCCGTGCCGGTCGAGCGCGACCGCGCCGACGGTGCCGCGCTTGTCGTCCTTGCCGTAGGCGCCCGCCGGTTCCGCGTCGTGGTCGCGCAGTATGCGCTCCGCGGCGATCGCCCTCTGCAGCTGGCGCCAGCGCTCCTCGGTGCGGAACCACGCGGGGTCCACGATCTCGAGCCCCTGCTCGCGCGCGAACTGCTCGGCGCCCGCGCCGGCCAGCATCACGTGCGGGCTGTGGCGCATCACGGCGGCGGCCGCGCGGATCGGGTTGCGGATCACGCCGACGGCGGCGACCGCGCCGGCGCTGCGCGTCGCGCCGTCCATGATCGACGCGTCGTGCTCGTTGCGGCCTTCGTGGTTGAAAACGGCGCCGCGGCCGGCATTGAACAGCGGCGAGTCCTCCATCACGGCGATCGCCGCGATCACCGCGTCCACGCTGCTGCCGCCGCGCGCGAGCACGGCGTGGCCCGCCGCGAGCGCAACCGCGAGCGCGGCGGTGTATTCGGCCTCGCGCTCGGGCGTGAGCTTCGCGCGCTCGAGCGTGCCGGCGCCGCCGTGGATCACCAGCCGGATCGGCGACCGGGCATCGGCCGGCGTACCCGTCGTCATGAAGCACAGTCCCAGCAGGAAGAGGATGGCGCGCATCGTAGTATTCCCGGCGAGCGTGGGCAAAATGCGCGGCGCGGCGTCGCGATACTGCGCCGGACTGCCGGCATGATGACGATTCCCGCATGCCCGCACAATCGACGCGGGGCGGCGCGCCGCACCCTGCGGCGCTGACCGGGCCACTACTTCGCATGCCCAAGGGGTGGCGCACTTGCTACACTGCGCCACTCCCCCTGTCCTGCCGCGCATCGCGCGCGATGCGCGCGGCGGGGCATGCAATCCGACGGATGCGTAACGCCATGATATTGATGATCGACAACTACGATTCCTTCACCTGGAACGTGGTGCAGTACCTGGGCGAGCTGGGCGCCGACGTGAAGGTGGTGCGCAACGACGAAATCGCGGCGAGCGACGTCGAGCGGCTCGCTCCGGAGAAGATCGTGATCTCGCCGGGGCCGTGCACGCCGAACGAGGCCGGCATATCGCTCGAGGTGATCCGCCGCTTCGCGGGTCGCATCCCGATCCTCGGCGTCTGCCTCGGCCACCAGTGCATCGGCCAGGCCTTCGGCGGGCGCATCGTGCGCGCGCGCCAGGTGATGCACGGCAAGACCTCGCTGATCCATCACAATGGCGCCGGCGTGTTCCACGGGCTTTCGAACCCGTTCCAGGCCACGCGTTACCACTCGCTGGTGATCGAGAAGGACTCCTGTCCCGACTGTCTCGAGCTCACGGCCTGGACCGTGGACGAGCAGGGGCGCGTGGACGAGATCATGGGCGTGCGGCACCGCGAGCTCGCGGTCGAGGGCGTGCAGTTCCACCCCGAATCGATCCTCACCCGGCACGGCCACCAGTTGCTCGCGAACTTCCTGGGCGTGGCCTGTCCTGCCTTCGCCGAGGCCGTCTGAGCCATGGACATCAAGCGGGCGCTGGACCGCGTCGTCAATCACATCGATCTCAACCGCGACGAGATGCGCGAGGTGATGCGCGCGGTCATGACCGGAGGCTGCACCGACGCACAGATCGGCGCGCTGCTGATGGGGCTGCGCATGAAGGGCGAGTCGATCGACGAGATCACCGCCGCGGCCGAGGTCATGCGCGAGCTGGCCACCCCGGTCGAGGTCGACGTCGAGCCGCTGGTCGACATCGTCGGCACCGGCGGCGATGGCGCCAGCCTGTTCAACATTTCCAGCGCCTCGGCCTTCGTGGTCGCGGCCGCCGGCGGCCACGTCGCGAAGCACGGCAACCGCGGCGTCTCCAGCGCGAGCGGCAGCGCCGACGCGCTCGAGCAGCTCGGCGTGAAGCTCGGCATGCCGGCCGCGATGGTCGCGCGCGGCATCCGCGAGCTGCGCGTGGGCTTCATGTTCGCGCCGGCGCACCACGGCGCCATGCGCCACGCGATCGGGGCGCGGCGCGAGCTCGGCATGCGCACGCTGTTCAACATCCTCGGGCCGCTGACCAACCCCGCCGGCGCGCGCAGGCTGCTGGTGGGCACCTTCAGCAGGGCGCTGTGCCGGCCGATGGCCGAAGTGCTGGCGCAGCTCGGCGCGCTGCACGTGCTGGTGGTGCACGCCGACGACGGCCTCGACGAGTTCAGCCTGGCGACGCGCACGCATGCCGTGGAGCTGCGCGGCGGCGCGATCACCGAGCACAGCTATTCGCCCGAGGAGCTCGGGGTGCCGAGCCAGAGCCTGATCGGCCTCGAGGTGCGCTCGGGCGCGGAGTCCGCGGCGCTGATCCGCGACGCGCTCGGCAAGCGTCGCGGGCCGCACGCGGAAAAGGCGGCCGACATCATCGCGCTGAACGCGGGTGCCGCGATCTACGTGAGCGGCATCACCGAGTCGGTGCGCCGCGGCGTCGAGCTCGCGCACGACATGATCCATTCCGGCCTGGCGCTCGAACGCATCGAGGCGCTGGCCAGCTTCTGTGCATGTGTGGAGAGCGAATGAGCAAGGCGACGATCCTGCTGCGGATACTGGAGCGCAAGCGCGAGGAGGTCGCCGAGCGCAGCCGCGTGCGCGGCATCGCGGAGCTGCGCGCGCTGGCGCGCGACGCCGCGCCGGTGCGCGGCTTTGCCGACGCGCTGGCCGCGCGCATGGCCGGCGGGGGCAACGCCGTGATCGCGGAGATCAAGAAGGCCTCGCCCAGCAAGGGCCTGATCCGGCCCGACTTCGATCCGCCCGCGCTGGCGCGCTCCTACGAGAAGGGCGGGGCGGCCTGCCTGTCGGTGCTGACCGACGTCGATTTCTTCCAGGGGGCGGACGCCTACCTGCAGGCGGCGCGCGCGGCCGTGTCACTGCCGGTGCTGCGCAAGGACTTCACGGTCGATGCCTACCAGGTCGTGGAGGCGCGCGCGCTCGGGGCCGACTGCATCCTGCTGATCGCCGCGGCCTTCACCGGGGCGCCGGCGCACATGGCGGAGCTCGCCGCGCTGGCGACGGAGCTCGGCCTGGACGTGCTGGTCGAGGTGCACGATGCCGCGGAGCTCGACATGGCGCTGGCGGTGCCGGGGCGGCTGGTCGGCATCAACAACCGCGACCTGCACAGCTTCGAGGTCTCGCTCGACACCACCTATGCGCTGCTGGAGCGCATCCCGCCGGGGCGCATCGTGGTGACGGAGAGCGGCATCGGCACCGCGGAAGACGTCGCGGCGATGCGCGCGCACGGCGTGCACGCGTTCCTGGTCGGCGAGAGCCTGATGCGCGCGCCGGATCCGGGCCGCCGCCTCAGGGAGCTGTTCGCCACGTAGGGCCGGCCGTCGGTCGGGCTCGCAGGTCGGGCTCGCAGGTCGGGCTCGCAGG
>CAYXJM010000169.1:0-5842 GCA_964465455.1 uncultured Klebsiella sp. | reverse complement strand
GCCGTCGATCGCGCAGTGGTGCGCCTTCATGTAGGTGGCGAACTGGCGCTTCTGCAGCCCCTCGATCAGGTGCATCTCCCACAGCGGGCGGTTGCGGTCGAGCAGGGTGCCGTGCAGGCGCGAGACCAGCGCGAACAGCTCGCGGTAGCGTCCCGGCTTCGGCAGCGCCGAGTGCCGCACGTGGTAGTCCATGTCGAGCTGCGTGTCGGGCTCCCAGTACATCGGCCCCGCCACGCCGAGCGGTCCCGTCTTCAGGCGCTCGCCGAAGGGCCGGCGGAGCGGGCCGTCGTGGCGCAGGATGCGGCCGAGCCCGGACAGGAACTCCTGCTCGTCGGCGCCATCGGGCAGGGTGAACAGGTTGACCCCGCCGACGTGCATCGGCGTCTGGCGGGTCTCGTTCATCAGGAAGAACGCATCGGTCAGGGCCAGTCGGCGCATGGTGTCTCCCGCTGTCAGGACGTCCCCGGGTCGCCGATGGTAGCACCGCGCGGCGTCGCGGACCCACTGCCGAGCGGGGCGGGCGCGCGCTCCGCGCCCACGCCGGGGCAAAGACGCCGCCGGCTGCGGCATAATTGCGCCCTGACCTCACCCAGCGCGAGCATCCCCATGAGCAACGCCTACCCGCCCGAACTCCAGGAACTGATCGACAAGCAGGCCATCCGCGACCTGCTGGCGGCCTACTTCACCGCCGCCGACCGCCACGACAACGTCAAGATGGCGGCGCTGTACCACGACGACGCCACCGACGACCACGGCTCCTTCTTCAAGGGACTGGCGAAGGACTTCGTCGCGACGCTGCCGAAGATCCAGGAAGGCATGGCCATCCTGCACCACAACATGACCACGGCGAACATCAAGATCGAGGGCAACTACGCCGAGGGCGAGATCTACGTGCTGGCCTTCCACCAGGTGAGGAAGGAAGACGGCGGCAAGCTCGACCTGCTGATCGGCGGGCGCTACTTCGACAAGTACGAAAAGCGCGACGGCGTGTGGAAGTTCCTGCACAAGGCCGTGGTCGCCGACTGGGCCACGCTGCACGATCCCTCGATCGTGAACCTCGACAACCCGATCATCGAGGGCGCCTACATCGGCAGGCCCGGCGAGGCCGATCCGTCCTACGGCGTGTTCCGGCTGATCCGGCGCGGGGAGCGCTGAGGATGCGCGACAACACCGTGAACGCCACCGAACTGGTCACGCGCTACTACGCCGCCTTCAACGCCGGCGACATGGACACTTTCCTGGACCTGCTGCACGAGGACGTCGCGCACGACATCAACCAGGGGCACCGCGAGGTCGGGCGCCACGCGTTCCGGCGCTTCATGGAACGCATGAACCGCTGCTATCGCGAGCAGCTGAGCGACATCGTGGTGATGACCGCCGCCGACGGCTCGCGCGCGGCGGCCGAGTTCGTCGTGCACGGCGAGTACCTCGCCACCGACGCGGGGCTGCCCGAGGCGAAGGGGCAGCACTACGTGCTGCGCGCCGGCGCCTTCTTCGACATCCGCGACGGCAGGATCGCGCGCGTGACCAACTACTACAACCTGGACCACTGGCTGAAGCAGGTGCAGGGCTGAATGGAACTGCGCACGGTCTCCGGCGAGGCGCTCGTCGCGGCGATTCCGGCGCTGGCGCGCCTGCGCATGACGGTGTTCCGCGAGTACCCCTACCTCTACGACGGCTCCGAGGCCTACGAGGCCGGGTACCTGCAGGCCTACGCCGCCTCGGGCGACGCGATGGCCGTGCTCGCGGTCGCCGACGGCGCGATCGTCGGCGCCTCGACGGGCATCCCGATGGCGCACGAGTCCGAGGCCTTCCGCGAGCCCTTCGCGCGTCTGGGCCTCGACCCCGCCGGCATCTTCTACTGCGGCGAATCGGTGCTGCTGCCCGCCTGGCGCGGCCGCGGCATCTACCGCGCCTTCTTCCGCGGCCGCGAGGACTGGGCGCGCGCCCTGGGCGGCTTCACGCGGATCTGCTTCTGCGCCGTGGAACGCCCCGCGGACCATCCCCTGCGCCCGCGCGACTACGTGCCGCTCGACGCGGTGTGGCGCCACTTCGGCTACGCGCCCGAGCCTCCGCTCACGATGCAGCTGGCCTGGAAGGACGTCGACCGGGACGCGGCCACGGGGCATCCGATGCGCTTCTGGTTCAAGGCGCTCGACGCGTGATCGCACCGCCGGCACCACCCCGCCTGCGCATCGCCGCCGCGCAGTACGCGGTCCAGCCGCTGGCGGACTGGAGCGACTACGAACGCCGCATCACCGGCTGGGTCGGGGAGGCCGCGACCGCCGGGGCCGGGCTGCTGCTGTTCCCCGAGTACTTCGCGATGGAGCTGGCCTCCCTGTTCGGGCCCGAGGTGCCGCTGTCGCTGCCGCGGCAGCTGAACGCGATGCAGGAGGTGCTGGGGGATTTCCTCGCGCTGTTCGCGCGGCTCGCACGCGCGCACGGCGTCTGCATCGCCGCCGGCAGCTACCCGGTGCGGCTCCCCGGCGGCGGCTACCGCAACCGCTGCCACCTGTTCCACGCCGACGGCGCCCGCGCGTTCCAGGACAAGCTGCAGATGACGCGCTTCGAGACCGAGGAGTGGCTGATCGGCGCGGGCGACGCGCTGAAGGTCTTCGACACCGCGGCGGGGCGCATCGGCATCAACATCTGCTACGACGCGGAGTTCCCGCTGCACGCGCACCGCCAGGTCGCCGCCGGGGCCGACCTGATCCTGGTGCCCAGCTGCACCGACACGCGCGCCGGTTACCACCGCGTGCGCCTCGGCAGCCGTGCCCGCGCGCTCGAGAACCAGTGCTTCGTCGTGCACTCGCCGACCGTCGGCGAGGCGCCGTGGTCGGCCGCGGTGGACCGCAACACCGGCGCCGCGGCGGCGTACGCGCCGGTCGACCGCGGCTTTCCCGACGACGGCGTGCTGGTCGAAGGCGAGATGGATCGCGCCGGGTGGGTGTTCGCCGACCTCGACCTCGCCGCGCTGGCCGAGGTGCGCCGCAACGGGCAGGTGTTCAACTTCCGCGACTGGGACGCGCAGGCGCGCATCGCCGGCGTGGAGATCGTCGCGCCGGGCGGCGCATGAACGCGCGGCGCGCCGTGGCGGTCGTCGTGCTGCTGGCCTCCGCGCTCGCCGGGGGCTGCGCCAGCGCGCCGCCACGCGATCCCGAGGACATCTGCGCGATATTCCGCGACAACCGCGACTGGTACGAAGCGGCGGAGGACGCCGCGAAGCGCTGGGGCGCGCCGATCCCGGTGCCGATGGCGATCATGTACCAGGAGTCGGGTTTCCGCGCGAAGGCGCGTCCGCCGATGCGCTACTTCCTCGGCTTCATTCCGCTCGGGCGCGGCAGCTCGGCCTACGGCTACTCGCAGGCCAAGACGCCGGCCTGGAAGGACTACCAGCGCGAGAGCGGCAACGGCTGGTCGGACCGCGACGACTTCGGCGACGCGATGGACTTCGTGCAGTGGTACATCGACAAGAGCTACCGGCTGAACGGCGTGCCCAGGCACGACGCCTTCCGCCAGTACCTGAACTACCACGAGGGCTGGGGCGGGTACCGCCGCGGCAGCTACCGCGGCAAGGACGGGCTGCTGGCGGTCGCGCGGCGCGTGGAACAGCGCGCCGGGCGCTACGCGGCGCAGTTGCCGCGCTGCCGCGAGGAGCTCGACCGCGGCTGGCTGCGGCGCATCTTCTCGTCACGGCCGTAGGTCCGGCTACAGCCGGACACCTGTCCGGATGAATTCGGAGTGTCTGCGTTCGGACAGCTGTCCGAATGAATTCGGACCTACGGGTGAGGTGGTCCGAATTCATCCGGTCGGCGGCGGCATGCGGGCCTCGACGAAACGGCGGATCGCGGCCCACGCCGCATCCGCCTCGGGCACGCCGGCATTCGCCAGCCCGTGCCAGCCGTGGACCAGGCCGGGCCACGATTCCAGCGTCACCTCCACCCCCGCGTGCAGCGCATTCGCTGCCAGCGCGAGCGCGCCGTCGGCCATGGTGTCGAACTCCGCCACCTGCAGGTACAGCGGCGGCAGGCCGCGCAGTTCGGCGCGCGCCGGCGAGATGCGCGGATCGGCCAGTTCGAGTGCCCCGGCGGTGTATTCGCGCGCGCGGTTGCGCACCCACCCGGGCGTGAGGAAGGGATCGCGCCCGCGCGGTGTGCCGGGCACGGACAGGTCGAACCAGCCGGTGACCGACACGAAGCAGGCGGGCATCGGCAGGCCGGCGTCGCGCGCGCGCACCAGGGCGCCCAGCGCGAGCGAGCCGCCGCAGGATTCCCCGAGCACGCAGATGTCCTTCGCCGCGACGCCGCTCTCGAGCAAGCCGCGGTAGGCGTTGAAGCAGTCGTCGTGCGCCGCCGGGAAGGGGTGCTCGGGCGCGAGACGGTAATCGGGCATCGCGACCGGCATGCCGAGCGCGCGCGCGATCATCTCGCCGTAGAAGTGGTACACCGACAGCGGGCAGGAAACGAAGGCGCCGCCGTGACAGTGGAAGGCGACGCGCCCGCCGCCGTCCTCACCGCCGAGCACGTGGAAGCCGGTCGGCACGCCGCCGCAGTCGCGGATCTCGACCGCGAGCTCCGCGCTGCAGGGCTGGCCGTGGAAGGGCGCCATCATCGCGCGCACGGCGCGCCAGTCGGCGCGCGGGTCGGCGAAATCGGCAGGCACGCCGGCGACGATGGCCTCGAGCTGGCTGCTCATGCCCGCGGGCTCACAGCCGGAACAGCGTGCCGCCGTCCACGGAGTACACCTGGCCGTTGATCCACTCCGACTCGTCCGACACCAGGAAGGCCACCATCGAGGCGATGTCGTCGGGCTTGCCGAGCCGCGCGCTGCGCACGCTCTTCAGCGCGTGCTTGCGCGCCTCCTCGGGCAGGCCCGTGGCCATGACCGGCGTGATCACGAGCCCGGGAGCCACCGCGTTGGCGCGGATGCGCTGCTTGCCCCAGCCCGAGGCCACGTGGCGCATCAGCGCCTCGATTCCCGCCTTGGCGATCGCGTAGGCGGGCCGCACCGGCTCGCCGACGGCCGCGGCGACGGAGGAGGTGTAGACCAGGGAGCCGCCGCCGCGGCGCAGCAGCTCCGGCAACACCGCGCGCGTGCACAGGAAGTGGCCGCGCAGCGACACGCGCAGCGTCTGGTCGAACACGGCGAGCGGCTCGCTCAGCACGTCGGAATCCTGGTTCACCACCTGCAGGTCGGCCGCGTTCACGTGCATCGCGTCGATGCCGCCGTATTCGTCGACGGCCGCGTCGACCAGTGCGCGCACCGAGTCCTCGTCGGCGATGTCGAACTTCATGCCGATGCACTGCCCGCCGCCCTCGCGCACGCTCTCGGCGAGCGACTCCGCGTGCTCGCCGTTCAGGTCGCCCACCACGACCCGCGCACCCGCGTCGGCGAGCCGGTGCACCGTGGCAGAGCCGATGGCGCCGCCGCCCGCCACTACTACGACCTTGTCCTCGAGTCCGCGCATGTCCCGTTCTCCGTTGCCGTGTTGCGTGATCGAGCGCGGAGTATATGCCGGGCTTCACGCCGGCGCGACGCAGGGCATAAGATGCCCCGCGTGCGGCCAGCAACCACCACGAACGGAGCGTTCACCATGTCACTGTCCATGTACCAGGCGTCGATTCCCGTCCTGATCCACAACCTGAAGACCCTGGCGGCGATCCTCAAGAAAGGCGCGGATCACGCCAGGGCGCGCGGCATCGAGCCGGCGGTGCTGCTGAACGCGCGCCTGTTCCCCGACATGTTCCCGCTGTTGCGCCAGGTGCAGATCGCCACCGACATGGCCAAGGGCGGCGGCGCGCGCCTCGCGGGCGTCGAGATCCCGAGCTTCCCCGACACCGAA
>CAYXJM010000168.1:2994-5887 GCA_964465455.1 uncultured Klebsiella sp. | reverse complement strand
ACCCGGGAGGGGTATTGGAGAACGTCGACCAGATCATCCGCGCGCGCTGGATCCTGCCGGTCAACCCGCGCGATACCGTGCTCGAACACCATGCCGTCGCGCTGCGCGACGGGCGCATCGTGGCCGTGGTCCCCGCCGACGGCGCGGCCGCGGCCTTCCGGGCCCCGCTGGAGACCGTGCTCGACGACCACCTGCTGATGCCCGGGCTGGTCAATGCCCACGGCCACGCGGCGATGACGCTGCTGCGCGGCCTCGCCGACGATCACACGCTGATGGACTGGCTGCAAGGGCACATCTGGCCGGCCGAGGCGCGCTGGGTGGGCGAGGACTTCGTGCGCGCGGGCACGCGGCTCGCGATGGCCGAGATGATCGCCAGCGGCACCACCTGCGCGAGCGACATGTATTTCTTCCCCGACGTGGCCGCCGCGGCCGTGGTGGAAGCCGGTTTCCGTGCCCAGATCGCCTTTCCGATCTTCGAGCAGCCGAGCGCCTGGGGCGCCAGCGCCGACGAGTACCTCGCCAAGGGGCTGCAGGTGCGCGACGACTTCCGCAGCTGCCCGCGGCTGTCCTTCGCCTTCGGCCCGCACGCGCCCTACACCACCGCCGACCAGACCCTCGCGCGCGTGGCGACGCTGGCCGCGGAGCTCGACGCCGCGGTGCACATGCACGTGCACGAGACCGCCGGGGAAATACGCGACGCCATCGCCGAGCACGGCTGCCGCCCGCTGGCGCGCCTCGAGCGGCTCGGCCTGCTGTCGCCGCGCTTCCAGGCCGTGCACATGACGCAGGTCGCCCCCGAGGACCTCGAGCTGCTCGCGCGCAACCGCGTGCAGGTGCTGCACTGCCCGAGCTCGAACCTGAAGCTCGCCGCCGGCTTCTGCCCGGTGCGCTCGCTGGGCGGCGCGGGCATCAACGTCGCGCTCGGCACCGACGGCGCGGCCAGCAACAATTCACTCGACCTCTTCGCCGAGATGCGCCTGGCGGCGCTGCTGGCCAAGGGCAGCAGCGGCGACCCGACGGCGCTGTCGGCGCACGCCGCCGTGCGCATGGCCACGCTGGGCGGCGCCGAGGCACTCGGCCTGGCGGAGCGCATCGGCAGCCTCGAACCCGGCAAGGACGCGGACATGATCGCCGTCGACATGGGCCGCATCGCCTGCGCGCCCGTATACGATGCGCATTCGGCGCTCGTCTACACCGGCAGCGGCAGCGCGGTCACGCACGCCTGGGTCGAGGGTCGCGCGCTGCTCGCCGACCGCCGCCTGTGCACGCTCGCGCACGACGAACTGCACGCCGAGGCGCTCGCCTGGCAGCGGCGCATCGGCCGCTGAGGCCGCGCTCCGCCCCATCGCAACACGGGTTCCATTGCATGAAGACAGACACCACACCGAACGTCGACGCGGCGGAGATCGCCAAGTTCGAGGCGCTGGCGAGCCGCTGGTGGGACCGCGCCGGCGACTTCCGCCCGCTGCACCAGATGAACCCGCTGCGCGCGAACTACATCGACGCGCGCTCCCCGGTCGCGGGCCGGCGCGTGCTCGACGTGGGCTGCGGCGGCGGCATCCTCAGCGAGGCACTGGCGCAGCGCGGCGCCACGGTCACCGGCATCGACATGGGCGAGGCGCCGCTGGCGGTGGCGCGGCTGCACCTGCTCGAATCCGGCCTCGAGATCGACTACCGCCACGCCAGCGCCGAGACGCTGGCCGCGGAATGCCCGGGCAGCTTCGACATCGTGACCTGCCTCGAGGTGCTGGAGCACGTGCCCGACCCCGCCTCGCTGGTCGCCGCCTGCGCGCGGCTGGTGCGCCCCGGCGGCGACGTCTATTTCGCCACGATCAACCGCAACCCGAAGAGCTACGCCTTCGCGATCCTCGGCGCCGAGCACATCCTGAAGCTGCTGCCGAAGGGCACCCACGACTACGCGCGCTTCATCCGGCCCTCGGAGCTCGCGGGCTGGACCCGCCGGGCCGGGCTGCAGACCGAGGACATCTCCGGCATGCTCTACAACCCGATCACGCAGGCGTTCAGCCTCGGCCGCGACGTCGACGTGAACTACCTCGTGCACGCGCGCAAGCCCGCCTGATGGGCGACGCCGCCCGCCCCCGCCTGCGCGCGGTGCTGTTCGACCTCGACGGCACCCTGCTCGACACCGCGCCCGACTTCGTGACCGTGGTGAACCTGCTGCGCGCCGAGCACGGCCGCGAGCCCCTGCCCAGCGAGCCGATCCGGCGCACGGTCTCGCACGGGGCCCGCGCGCTGGTGCGCCTCGCCTTCGGCATCGGCGACGAGGACCCGGGCTTCGAGCCGCTGCGCCAGCGCCTGCTCGCGCTCTACGAGGCGCACCTGCTCGTCGACACCGTGCCTTTCCCCGGCATCACCGCGCTGCTGCGCGCGCTCGCGGCGCACGGCGTCCGCTGGGGTGTGGTCACCAACAAGCCGAGCTACCTGGCCGAGCCGCTGCTCGCGCGCGCCCGCCTCGAGCCGCCCGCCGACGTGCTGGTCTGCCCGGACCACGTGAGCCGCACCAAGCCCGACCCCGAGCCGCTGCTGCTCGCCTGCGCGCGCCTCGGCTGCGCCGTGACGGAGGCCGTCTACGTCGGCGACCACGCGCGCGACATCCAGGCCGGACGCAACGCCGGCATGCCCACCATCGCCGCGACCTACGGCTACCTGGAGTCCGACGACGTCGTCGCCGACTGGCAGGCCGACTTCGAGGCGGACTCGGTCGCGGCGATCTCGCGGATCCTCTTCACCCGTTTCCTCGCCGCCTGAGAGCGCACACCCGCATGCAGCAAGCCCATCACTACCAGGCGCCGCCAGACCTGCTGGCCGGACGCAACATCCTCGTGACCGGCGCCGGCGACGGCATCGGCCGCGCCGCCGCGCGCGCCTTCGC
>CAYXJM010000168.1:0-2894 GCA_964465455.1 uncultured Klebsiella sp. | reverse complement strand
GCCTACTGGGGGGCCTACGCGGTGTCGAAAGCCGGGCTCGAGGGCCTGAGCCAGGTGCTGGCCGACGAGCTGGCCAACACCTCCGCGATCCGCGTCAACTGCATCAACCCGGGGGCGACGAACACCGCGATGCGGCGCGAGGCGTATCCGGCCGAGGCGCCGGAGCGCAACCCGCCGCCGGAACGGATCATGCCGGCCTATCTGTACCTGATGGGACCGGCGAGCGCCGGCGTCACCGGCCGCTCGCTGGACGCCCAGGGCGACTGAACCCGTGGACGAACCGTCCGCCGCGCCGGCGATTGCCGTCAAATAACCGACGGGCGCCCCGGGACGGCGGGCACGCCCGTGGCGAGCGCGTCTTGATTCGGGTTGTTTTTCAATCGGTTGCAGCGCCCCGCCAAAGCGGTGGCATGAATATCGCTTCGCCGCTCCGGCCATCTCAGCAGAAGGCGGACGACGACCATGGCCGGAGCAGACATCCTGCAGTTCCCGCAACCGATCACCCGGGCCGCGGCTTCCGCGGCAGGGCCCGCGGCGACCGAGCGCACGCTCAGCCTGTCGGAGCTCCAGCTCGGGAACCGCCTGCACCGGCAACTGGACCTGCGCAAGCTGCTCGAGCTCTTCCTCGAGGAACTGCGCCTCACGCTGCCGGTCGAGGGACTGTGCTATTCGCCGCCCGATTCGGCGGAGTGCTTCGTCGCCGGCCGCGGCACCAGCCGGACCCTGCGCTCGCGGCTGCACCTCGACGGCGAGTACCTGGGCCAGATCGAGGCGCAGGTCCGCGGCGAACTGCACACGCCGCTCGCCGCGCTGCTCGCGCCGCTGGCCGCCCCGCTCGGCAACGCGCTGCAGCACCACCGCCTGAAGCTGCTCGCGCGCAAGGATCCGCTGACCGGCCTCGGCAACCGCATGGCGCTCGACGCCGCGCTGGCCACCGAGGTGGCGCGGGCGCAGCGCTTCGGCCAGCCGTTCGCGATGCTGATCGCCGACATCGACCACTTCAAGCGCATCAACGACACGCTCGGCCACGCCGCCGGCGACCAGGTGATCCGCGGCGTGGCGGCGCAGCTGCGCGACTGCCTGCGCCCGTATGACCAGGCCTTCCGCTTCGGCGGCGAGGAGTTCGTGGTGATCCTGAGCCAGACCACGCTGGCCAAGGGCATGCAGATCGCCGAGCGCATCCGCAAGCGCATCGCGCATCGCTGCAGCCTGGACGCGGCGACCACGGGGAAGATCACGGTCAGCATCGGCGCCGGCGAGATCCGCGACACCGAGACCGTCGACGGCCTGTTCGATCGCGCCGACCGCGCGCTCTATCGCGCCAAGAGCGAAGGCCGCAACCGCTGCATCGCGGCCGACTGAGATCAGAAGGCTTCGCCCGGCCCCCGGGCTAACGCCGCCGCGGGGGGCGCTTGGCGCCGGCGGGTTCGTCGTTGCGGCGCGCCGGTGCTGGCGTCGCGGCACGTCCGTCACGGCGGCGCCGGGCCCGATTGGCCGGCGAGCCGTCCGCGTTGCGGCGCACCGGACGCTCCGCCGCGTCGCGACCACGCACCCCGACTGTCACCGCGGCGCCCTGCCCGGGCCGGTCGCGTCCGGCCGCGGCGCCCTGCTCGCCCGTGCGGGTATTGCGTGTCGCCGTGCCGCCCGGGCGCCCGGCCGCACCGCCCGCCTCGCGCCGGCGCACGGCGCCGCGCTCGGCCACGGCGGCGCGGGCCGGCGCTACCAGGCCCACCGTGGCGCACAGCGCCCGGACCTCCGCTTCGTCCAGCTCGCGGCAGGTGCCGCGACGGTCACGCGGACCCAGCGCCACCGTGCCGAAACGCACGCGCTTCAGGCGGCTGACCTTGCAGCCCTGCGATTCCCACAGCCGCCGCACCTCGCGGTTGCGCCCCTCGCGCAGCACCACCGCGAACCAGCGGTTGCTGCCCTCGCCCTTCAGTTCGCGGATGTCGTCGAAAGCGGCCATGCCGTCGTCGAGCAGCACGCCCGCGCGCAGCCTTCCGAGCAGCGCGGCATCCACCTCGCCGAGCACGCGCACCAGGTACTCGCGCTCGATCGCCGAGCCGGGATGCATCAGGCGGTTCGCCAGCTCGCCGGAGTCGGTGGCGAGCAGCAGGCCGGTGGTATTGAGGTCGAGACGGCCCACGATGATCCAGCGTCCGGCGCGCAGCCGCGGCAGCGCCGCGAACACGGTCGGCCGGCCCTCGGGGTCGCGGCGGCTGCAGATCTCGCCCTCGGGCTTGTTGTAGACGACCACGCGTATCGCCGCGGGCTCCGCCTCGGGCAGGCGCACCGGCTTGCCGTCGACGGCGACCCGCTCGCCGCGCGCGAGCCGCTGGCCCAGTACCGCGGGCCGGCCGTTCACCGTCACGCGGCCGGCCTCGATCCAGCCCTCGATCTCGCGCCGCGAACCCAGCCCGAGGTCCGCCAGCACCTTGTGCAGCCGTGCTCCCTCGCTCATTGCAGGCGGCTCTCGCCGGTTTCCCCGGGGGCGGACGCCGTGAGTTCCTCCTCGCCGCCGTCGTCCTCCGGCGTGGCGGCGGCGTCAACCGCGGCGTCTTCCGACGGCTCGACCGCGGCCTCTTCCGACGGCTCGACCGTCGCCTCTTCCGACGGCTCGATCGCGAGCGTCATTTCCGGGTTCACCTGCTCGAAGTCCTTGATCTCGGCGAGCGAGGGCAGGTCGTCCAGCCCCTTCAGGCCGAAGTAATCGAGAAACTGCCGCGTCGTCGCGAGCAGTTCCGGCCGCCCCGGCACGTCGCGGTGCCCGACGATGCGCACCCAGTCGCGCTCCTGCAGGGTGCGGATGATGTTGGGGTTCACGGCGACGCCGCGCACTTCCTCGATGTCGCCGCGCGTGATCGGCTGGCGGTAGGCGATGATCGCCAGCGTCT
>CAYXJM010000167.1:0-5895 GCA_964465455.1 uncultured Klebsiella sp. | reverse complement strand
CGGCCATGCCGTAGGGCTTGCCCTGCACGCGCGCCACGTCGCGCACCACGGCCTTCGCGGCCATGGTGCCGAAGGTGATGATCTGCGACACCGCGTCGCGGCCGTAGGTGTCGGCCACGTAGGCGATCACGCGGTCGCGCCCCTCCATGCAGAAGTCGACGTCGAAGTCGGGCATCGACACGCGCTCGGGGTTCAGGAAGCGCTCGAACAGCAGCTGGTACTGCAGCGGATCGAGGTCGGTGATGCCGAGCGCGTAAGCCACCAGCGAGCCCGCGCCCGACCCGCGGCCCGGCCCCACCGGCACGCCGTTGCCCTTGGCCCAGCGGATGAAATCCATCACGATCAGGAAGTACCCCGCGAAGCCCATCGAGTTGATGGTCTGCAGCTCGAAGTCGAGCCGCGCGCGGTACTCCGGCTCGCGCGCCTCGCGGTCGGCCACGCGCGCCAGCCGCTCGCCCAGCCCGTCGTGCGCCGCGCGGCTGAGGAACGAGGCAATGTCCATGCCCTCGGGGACCGGGTAGTCGGGCAGGTAGACCTTGCCGAGCTCGATCGCGATGTTGCAGCGGCGCGCGATCTCGACGCTGTTCTCCAGCGCTTCGGGCAGGTCCGCGAACAGCTCGGCCATCTCCGCGGCGCTGCGCAGGTACTGGTACGGGCTGTACTGGCGCTGGCGGCGCGGGTCGTTCAGCGTGCGTCCCTCGTGGATGCAGACGCGCGCCTCGTGCGCCTCGTAATCACCGCGGTCGAGGAAACGCACGTCGTTGGTCGCCACCACCGGGCACGCGCGGCGCTCCGCGAGCGCGACCGCGAGGTGCAGGTAGTCCTCCTCCTGGGGGCGCCCGGTGCGGCTCAGCTCGAGGTAGAAACGGTCCGGGAACAGCGCCATCCAGTAGTCGAGCAGCTGTGCGGCCTGCTCCGTCCGACCGCCGAGCAGCGCCTGCCCGATGTCGCCCTCGCGTCCGCCCGAGAGCGCGATCAGCCCGCCCGCGAATTCCTCCACCCAGGCGCGCGCCAGCACCGGCCGCCCGAGCTGCTGCCCCTCCAGCCAGCCCTTCGAGATCAGGCGGATCAGGTTGCGGTAGCCCTCCTGCGCCCCGACCAGCAGCGTCAGCGCGTGGGCCTGGCCCTCGTGCTCCACGCGCACGTCGCAGCCGACGATCGGCTTGATGCCGGCCGACTGGGCCGCCTTGTAGAACTTGATCAGCGCGAAGAGGTTGGTGTGGTCGGTGAGCGCGACCGCGGGCATGCCGAGCGCTACCGCGCGCTCGACCAGCTCGTCGACGCGCACCAGCCCGTCGATCAGCGAGTATTCCGAGTGCAGCCTGAGGTGTACGAAACCCGCGCCCATGGGAGCCTCATTCCAGTTCCAGCGCGCATTGTGCAACCGCGGCACGCACCGGCGCAAAGGAGCGCCGGTGCACCGGGCTCGCGCCAAGGCGCCGCAGCGCCGCAAGGTGCTCCGCGGTGGGATAGCCCTTGTGGGCGGCGAAACCGTAACCCGGATAGCGTGCGTCGAGCGCGACCATCTCGGCGTCGCGCTCGACCTTCGCCAGCACCGAGGCGGCGCTGATCGCGGCCACCAGGTCGTCGCCGCCCACGACCGCCAGCGAAGGCAGCTGCCACGGCGGGCAGCGATTGCCGTCGACCAGCACGAACTGCGGCGCCGTCGCCAGCGCCTGCACGGCGCGTCGCATCGCGAGCAGGCTGGCCTGCAGGATGTTGAGGCGGTCGATCTCGGCGACGCTGGCGCGCCCGATCGCCCACGCCAGCGCGGCCTCGCGCACGGCCGCGGCCAGCTGCGCGCGACGCGAGTGCGAGAGCTTCTTGGAATCGCGCAAGCCCGCAACGGGCCGCGCCGGATCGAGGATCACGGCGCCGGCGATCACGTCGCCGGCCAGCGGCCCGCGCCCGGCTTCGTCGACACCGGCGACCAGCAGGCCCGAGGCCAGGACCTCGCGCCAGTCGCTCACGGCCGGCGCTCCCGGCGCAGGGGGGCGCAGCGCACGCGGGCCCGGGAGACGGGAGACAGCGGCGACGCGCGCGCGATCAGCGCTTGCGGTCCGCGCAGAGGATCGTCGCTTCGCAGGCGGTCTGGCCGTCGACGCTGGCGCGGCAGGCGAACTTCCAGATGCCGCGCTTCTCGGTGACTATCGAAGCCTCGAGCTGCAGGCGGTCGCCGGGTACGACGGGGCGCTTGAATCGCAGGTCGTCGGCCCCGACGAAGTAGTAGATCGAGCCGTCGGCCGGCTTCTTGTCCATGGTGCGGAAGCCGAGGATGCCGGCCGCCTGCGCCATCGCCTCGACGATCAGCACGCCGGGCATCACCGGCAGGTCGGGGAAATGTCCCTGGAAGAAGCCTTCGTTGACGCTGACGTTCTTGTACGCGACGATCGACTGACCCGGCTCCAGCGCCACCACGCGATCAACCAGCAGGAACGGGTACCGGTGCGGCAGGTATTCGCGGATCTCGTTGACGTCCATCAGCATCCGGCTGCTTCCTTCTCGGGTTGAGCGATCCCGGCGCCGCGACCGGAAACGAAACCGGGGGCGAGGCCCCCGGGTCAGGTCACTTCTTGGTCTGGTTCAGCTTGTCGGTGACCTTGGCGTCGATGCTGAAGCCGGGCTCCGCGTAGAGCGCCGCCTGCGCGTTCAGCAGCAGGCCGATGCCCTCGGCCTTGATCAGGTCCATCACGACGGTGTTCGCGCGCGGCATCATCTCGCGCATGATGCGCTGCGCCACCTCGCGCTCGGACTGCTGCAGCTTCTTGGCCACGAACTCGAGGTCGGTGCCGATCTGCTTGATCTTGCGGCCCTGCTCCTCTTCCTGTTCTGCGCTCATGACCTCGCGGTTCTTGTTGAACTGCGCGACCAGGTCCTCGTACTGCTTCTTGAGGCCCTCGGCTTCCTTCTTGTTCGCGAGGTAGTCGGGGGTCTGGCGCAGCGCGTCGATCTGCTTCTTGGCCTCGTCGGTGTTGAACACCGCCGCTTCGAGATTGAGCACGGCAACCTTGCCCTGCGCCTGCGCGAGGGCGAAACCGGGAGCGAGGACCATCAGGCAGGCTATTGCGGCAGCACGACCAAAGCGCTTCACGTCAGGACTCCAAAGATGCGGATGTGATTCGGGAACGGCTCGTCAAAAACCCTGACCGAGCGAGAACTGGAACACTTCGGTCTTGTCCGTGCGCTCGTCGTTGAGCGGCTTGGCCAGACTGAACGTGATGGGTCCGAAGCCGGTGATCCACGTGACGCCGAAGCCGACGGAGTAGCGCAGTTCACCCCAATCAAGGTCGGAGCATACTACTTGCGTGGCATCGCAATTGGTATCAAAAACATTACCGAAATCCAGGAACACGCCGCTGCGCACCGAGCGCTGGTCCTTGATGAAGGGCAGCGGGAACAGCACCTCCGCGCTGCCCTCGACCAGCGTGTCGCCGCCGAAGGGCCGGTTGTCGCTGTTGCCCGTGTAGACCGGCGACACGAGGATCTTCTCGCCTTCGGGGCCCTTGCAGCTGGTGAGGTTCCCGTTGGCGTCGTAGACCGGTGCGCAGGTGATGTAGACGTACTGGTCCCTTAGATCGACGATGTTGCCGTTCGCGTCGTAGACCGGCACGTTCAGGATCTGGTAGCGGTCCGCGGGCGTGCTCTGCGGGCCGAGCGTGTTGGCCTTGAAGCCGCGCACCGAGCGGAAGCCGCCCGAAAAGAAATTCTCGTAGAACGGCAGCTCGTCGGTGTCGCCCCAGCCGCCGCCGTAACCGAGATCCGTGCGCAGGCGCAGCGTGAACTGGCGCCACAGCGGGATGAAGATCTGGCCGTTGTAGGTGAGCTTGTAGTACTCGAGGTCGCTGCCCGGCGTCGAGAACTGCAGCGCGAGGTTCTGCGAGTAGCCGCGCGTCGCGAGCTGGCCTCGGTTCAGCGCCGACTGCGACCAGCTGCCGGTCAGCAGGAAGTTGTCGAAGCTGTCGCCGTAGACGTCGAGGAACCCCTTCGGGATGTCGGTCTGGTAGAAGCTGCCCGGCACCGGCGCCTTGATGTCCTCGAGGTCGGGATAGCCAGTGGAGGTGTTCAGGTCGCCCTGGTTCGTGTAGCCGACGGTATTGTCGATCGGCCGCGGGCTGCCGGAGATCTCCTGCACCGCGCCGATCCCGGCGTTGATGTCGGTGCGGTTGACGCCGAAGCTGAGGCCGAGGCGCTGCGTCTCGCTGATCGGGTAGCCGAAGCTGACCGTGCCGCCGATGGTGTCGGTGGTGTAGCTCGCGACGTTGATCTCCTCGAGGTCCGTCGAGCGGTAGAACACCGAGAAGCCGCGGCTCACCCCGTCCTCGGTGAAGTACGGGTTCACGTAGTTGAAGCTGTAGAGGTCCTGGTACTTGCTGGAGTTCAGGCCGATGCCGACCTGCTTGCCGGTGCCGAGGAAGTTGTTCTGCTGCAGGTTGGCGCCGAGGATCAGGCCCGCGTCCTGCGCGTAACCGACGCTGGCTCCGATCGAGCCCGAGGACTGCTCCTCGACCGTGTACTGCACGTCGATCATGTCGTCGGTGCCCGGCACCTCGATGTTCTCGGTCTTCACCTCCTTGAAGAAACCGAGCCGCTCGAGACGCACGCGCGACTGCTCGATCTGCGCCGAGGAGGCCGGCGCCGACTCCATCTGGCGCATCTCGCGGCGCAACACCTCGTCGACCGACTTGGTGTTGCCGCGGAACTCGATGCGGCGCACGTAGGTGCGCTTGCCGGGGTCGACGAAGAACTTCAGCGCGACGGTCTTCTTCTCGTCGTCGATCTCGGGAATGCCCTTGACCTTGGCGAAGGTGTAGCCCTCGACGCCGAGTCGCTGCGTCATCATCTCCTCGGTGTTGGTGACCTGCACCTGCGAGAAGTCCTGTCCCTCGCGCAGCAGCACCAGGCCGCGCATCTCCGAATCGGGAATCACGATGTCGCCCGAGAGGTCGACGTTGGCGACCTTGTACTTCTCGCCCTCGGTCACGTTGACCGTGATGTAGACCGCCTTGCGGTCCGGCGTGATCGCGACCTGCGTCGAATCGATGTTGAAGCGGATGTAGCCGCGGTCGAGGTAGTAGGAGCTCAGGTTCTCCAGGCCGCCGTTCAGCTTCTCGCGCGAATACTTGTCGTTGCCGCTGAGCCACGAGAACCAGCCCGTGGTCTTCAGCTCGAACAGCGGCAGCAGGTCGCCGTCGCCGAAGACCGAGTTGCCCACGATGTTGATGTGCTTGATCCGCGCGACGCTGCCTTCGTTGATGTCGATGTTGACGGCGACGCGGTTGCGCGCCTGCTCGGCGACCTCGGTTTCGATCGTCGCGTCGTAACGCCCCTGGCTCACGTACTGGCGCTGCAGCTCGACGCGCATCTGCTCGAGCGTGGCGCGCTGGAACACCTGGCCCACCGCGAGCCCGGCCTTCTTCAGGCCCTCGAGCAGGTCCTCCGTCTTGATCGCCTTGTTGCCGTCGATGTTGATCTCGCTGATCGAGGGACGCTCGACCAGCGTGATCACGAGCACGTCGCCGTCACGGCCGATCTGCACGTCGTCGAAGTTGCCCGACTTGAACAGCGCGCGCGAGGTCTCGGCGATCGCCGCCTGGTCGACGCGGTCGTTCACCTTGATCGGGATGTCGTTGAACACGCTGCCGGGGGAGATCCGCTGCAAGCCCTCGACGCGGATGTCGGTGACGACGAAACTTTCGGCAAGAACGGCCCGGGCGAGCCCCAGCAGCAGGGGAAGCAGGATCAGGAAACGCTTCATGGGGGATTCTGGAAGGTCCTTTGCTGAGGTTTGAGCCCGCTCCGCCGCCGCTGTCAGTTGGCAGCCAGCCGGTTGATGTCGTTGTAGAACGCCAGCAGCATCACGCCGACCAGGATGACCAGGCCGACCTGGTAGCCGAG
>CAYXJM010000166.1:0-5905 GCA_964465455.1 uncultured Klebsiella sp. | reverse complement strand
ACATGTGGATGCCGAAATCGCCGGGAGCGATTTCGGCAACACGCGTAGCCGCCGGCACATGGACGTGCGAGGCGGCGGCCGCCGGCGGCCCGGACCCGCCCCTCGCCGCGCCGGGGGAACGGGTGCGAGTTCCGCTCGAGCGAATTCAGAAGAGCTTGGGGGGGGCTACTCGGGGGCGCTGCCAACCGGCCCGTCGTTCGCATACCACCGGTCCAGCACCTTGCGCGCCTCCTCGACCCCCTCGCCGCTCAGCGCGGAGAAGAGCTGCACCGTGGTGGCCGGAACGGTGGCGAGCTCGCGGCGCACCGCGAGCAGGGTGGACTTGGCGGGGCCGCGCGAGAGCTTGTCGGCCTTGGTGAGCAGCACGTGCAGCGGGATGCCGAGCGCGGCGGCCCAGCCGACCAACTCGCGGTCCTGGTCCTTCAGGGGGTGGCGCACGTCCATCAGCAGCACGATGCCGGCCAGCGAGCGGCGGCCCCGGAGGTAGCTCTCGACCAGCTTGCCCCACTGCTGGCGCACTTCCAGCGGCACGCGCGCGAAACCGTAGCCGGGAAGGTCGACGAGGCGCCGGGCTTCGGCCAGGGCGAAGAAGTTGATCTGCTGCGTGCGCCCGGGCGTCTTGCTCGCGCGCGCGAGCTTGTGGTGGTCGCAGATCGCGTTGATCGCGCTCGACTTGCCGGCATTGGAGCGCCCGGCGAAAGCGACCTCGACCCCGGCGTCCGCCGGGCACTGCCCGAGCTTCGCCGCGCTCAGGATGAAGCTTGCGTTACGATAATCCTGGTGCTCCGGAGCGCCCGACAAAATCCTATTCCTCACGTTTTCTGATAGAAAGCCGCTTTGCTATACTGCCGCCGCCCGAAACCCGGCCAGTCTAGCACGCAGCGTGCTTCGCGCCCGGGGGGGCCAACCCCTGCATGCGGAATCCCAGGAGTCGACGATGAAGAAGTTCGCGGTAGCTGCCCTGCTGATGGCCTCCTCGCTGGCTTATGCCGATCGCAGCGTTGATGAGCTCTACTCGAAGGCCTGCGGCGTGTGCCACGAGGCCGGTGTCGCCAACGCACCGAAGCACGGTGACGCCGCTGCGTGGAAGACCCGCTTCGACGCCAAGGGTGGCCTCGACGGCCTGCTCGCGAGCGTGAAGAACGGCCTGAACGCGATGCCGCCGAAAGGCATGTGCATGGACTGCACCGACGACGAATACAAGGCGCTGATCGAGCACATGATGAAGCCCGCTGGCTGAGGCCGGGCTGTCGCGCTCCCCTCGACTAAAAGGACCCGAATCGTGATCAAGAGAATCGCAGTGGTGGTGGCGGCGTGCGCGCTGGCCGGCAACGTGCTCGCCGCGGGCAACGCGGACGCCGGCAAGGCCAAGGCGGTGGCCTGCGGCGCCTGCCACGGCGCGGACGGCAACAGCCTTGCGCCGACGTTCCCGAAGCTCGCCGGGCAGCACGCCGGGTACTTGCTGAAGCAGCTGAAGGACATCAAGAGCGGCGCGCGCAGCGTCCCCACGATGGCGGGCCAGCTCGATGCGATGACGGATCAGGACCTCGAGGACATCGCGGCCTACTTCGCCGCGCAGACCGCGACCCCGGGCGCCGCCAGGGAAGAGCTGGTCGCGCTGGGCGAGAGCGTCTACCGCGCCGGCATCCGCGAGAAGGGCGTGGCGGCCTGCTCGTCCTGCCATTCCCCGACGGGTGCCGGAAACGGGCCCGCGCGGTTCCCCGCGTTGAGCGGCCAGCACGCGGACTACATCGCCGTGCAGCTGCGCGCCTTCCGCAACGACGAGCGCACCAACGACGGCGACACCCGCATCATGCGCGACGTCGCGTCCCGCCTGAGCGACAAGGAGCTCGACGCGGTCGCCAGCTACGCGTCCGGCCTGCACTGACCCGGGACGGGTCTCGCGCGACCGGCAATCGACGCCCGCTCGCGCGAACCCCGCGGATCGCCAGGAAACCAATCCCGTCGCGCCCGGTCCCATGCTCGGACCGGGCGTCATTTCCAAACTGGACAGGAGACTGAGCGAATGAAGCGGTTCTTTGCCCTTGCCGTGCTGTTGCTGTCGGTGCCCTTCGCGCTGGCGGCCCAGGAGGCCGCGCCGAAATACGTCGAAGGCACCCACTACGTGCGCCTCGCCCAGCCGGTGCGCACCGCGGATCCCTCGCGCATCGAAGTGACCGAAGTGTTCTGGTACGGCTGCATTCACTGCTTCCACCTCGAGCCGCTGATCAACGACTGGAAGAAGACGCTGAAGCCCGACGTGGACTTCGAGCGCTCGCCCGCGATCTGGAACCAGATGATGGCGGTGCACGCACAGGCCTTCTACACCGCGCAGGCGCTCGGCGTGCTCGAGAAGATGCACGCGCCGCTGTTCAACGCGCTGAACGAGGAGCACAAGAAGCTCGACAACGAGGACGATCTGGCAGCCTTCTTCGCCGAGCACGCCGGCGTGAAGGAGGCGGACTTCCGCAAGGCTTTCAAGTCCTTCGGCGTCGAGAGCTCGGTCAAGCAGGCCGACGCCCGCGCGCGCAGCTACGGCATCACCGGCACGCCGGAGCTGGTCGTCAACGGCAAGTTCCGCGTCTCCGGCCGCACCGCCGGCACGCCGGCCGACATGCTGAAAGTGGTCGACTTCCTGGTCGAGCAGGAACGCGCCGCCGCGAAGCCCGCCGCGAAGCACTGATTCCGCCTACCACTGCCGCCCGCGGCCGTCACGGCCGCGGGCGGCCTTTCCCGCCGTATTTCGTCCCGCGATTCGATAAATCGCGGACCCCGGTCTATGCTTGTGCTACCCAGAAACTAGCCGTGCGATCCCCGCGCAGGGGCGCGGAGCACGGTGCCGGAAACGCGGAACCCGGGGTTCCGTGGCGGGCCAAGCACTCACGATGCGAAAGATCAAACTGACCAGCGAGATGGTCCAGCGTATCGAGGACGCGCTCGACGAGCGCAAGACCCAGCGTCGCGCGCAGGCGCAGGCGGGTGCGACCGCGGAACGGCGCTCGCGCCCGGATCGCCGCGCGCCGCCCGCGGGCGACGACAAGAACCGGCCGGCGGCGCCGGCCGATCCGCTCAGAGGCGGAAGATCCGCTCCGGGTTGAGGATGTTGCGCGGGTCCAGCGCGCGCTTCAGCGTCTTCATCAGCGCGATCTCCGCGTCCGTGCGCGAGCAGTGCAGGAACTCGCGTTTCTCGAGCCCGATGCCGTGTTCCGCCGATATCGAGCCGCCGATCCCCGCCAGCCCGCCGTAGACGATTTCCTCCACCGCATGGCGCACCGCCGGCTCGTCGCTGCCGAGCGCGATGGCCAGGTGCAGGTTGCAGTCGCCGAGGTGCCCGAAGGTGACCCAGCGCAGTTCGCCGAGCCGCTCCGCCAGCCGCGCGCCGGTGCGCTCCAGGTACTCCTCCATGGCCGCGAGCGGCAGGCTGATGTCGAAGATCGCGAGCGGCCACAGCACCGCGAGGCTCTCGATGTTGTCGCGGATCGCCCAGAACGCCGCGCGCTCGCGCTCGCTCTGCGCCAGCACGGCGTCCTGCACCAGCCCGAGGTCTGTGGCGCGCGTCAGCGCGTCGAGGAAGTGCCCGGCCTCGGTCTCGAGGTCCGAGCCCGCGGACTCGATCAGCACGTAGAACGCGTGACTGTCCGCGATCGGCGGCTGGCCGAGATGCGGCCCGCGGCTCGCGAGGCGGTAGTAGTTGTTCCACATGGCCTCGAAGGCGCTCATGCGCCCGCCCAGCTCGCGCTCGATGAAGGTCAGCAGCGCGACCAGGTGCTCCAGCGAGTCGGTGGCCACCAGCGCGGAATTGCGCGCCGGCATCAGGGGCCGCAGGCGCAGCACGGCGCGCGTGATCACGCCGAGCGTGCCCTCGCTGCCGATGAACAACTGCTTGAGGTCGTAGCCGGTGTTGTTCTTGAGCACCTCGTTCAGGGACGAGACCACGGTGCCGTCGGCCAGCACCACCTCGAGCCCCAGCACCTGCTCGCGCATCATGCCGTAGCGGATCACCTGGTTGCCGCCGGCGTTGGTCGCGATGTTGCCGCCGATGGTCGCGGTGCCGCGCGCACCGAGGTCGAGCGCCATGATCAGGCCCTCGGCCTCCGCCGCCTCGTGCACCGCCTGCAGCGTGGCCCCGGCCTGCACGGTCATCGTGCGTCCGCGCACGTCGAGCCGCTCGATCGCGTGCATGCGCTCCAGCGACAGCGCGAGCTCCCCGGCCGAGGCGCGGGCCCCGCTCACCAGCCCGGTCTTGCCGCCCTCGGTCACGACCGGCTGGCCCGCGGCGTGGCAGAGCCGTAGCACCGCCGCGACCTCCGCGGTCGATTGCGGGCGCAGCACCGCCGGCGCGTCGCAGTGCACGACGCCCCAGGAGCCGCTGCGCTGGCGCGCGGCGTCCCCGGTCAGCACGCCGCCCGGTCCCAGCACCTCCTGCAGTGCGGATATGAGCTGCTGCATGTGCGCCTCCCTCAGAGCCCGAACGCGGGCATCATGGTCTCGATCAGGCGCGGGCCGCGCGCGGCCATCGCCGCGGCGAACTGCGCGGCGAATTCCGCGGTGTCGCGGGCCCGTGTCGCCGGCACGCCCAGCGACTGCGCCAGCGCCACGAAGTCGATGTCCGGGTTGCCGATGTGCATCATGCTGCGCGCGTTCGCGCCCATGCCGCTCGCGCCCACGCGCTGGTACTCGAACTGGAGGATCGCGTAGTCGCGGTTCGCGAACAGCACCACGGTGACGTCGAGCTCCTCGCGCGCCATCGTCCACAGCGCCTGGATCGTGTACATCGCGCTGCCGTCGCCCTCCAGGCACACCACCTTGCGCTCCGGGGCCGCGATCGCCGCGCCGGTCGCCGCCGGCAGGCCCCAGCCGATGGACCCGCCGGTCTGCGCGATCCACTCATGTGCGCGCGCCGTGCGCGTGCGGGCGAACACCTCGAAGCCGCCCGTGATGCCCTCGTCGACCACGATGGCCCGCTCCGGCAGCAGCGCGGCAATCACGTCGCCCACCGCGCCCGTCGACAGCGGGCCGGCGGCGGGGAGGGCGGGCGGCGCGAGCGGGTTGCGCGGCGGCTCGACGTCCTGCGCGTGCACGGCCGCGGCCAGGCGCTCCAGCGCATCGACGCGGTCGTGGTGGGATTCGGCCAGCGTCAGCACCTCGCATTCCTCGTGCGCGATGCGGCCCGGCAGGCCGGGGTAGGCGAAGAACGTGGCGGGCGCGCGCGCCCCGACCAGCACCATGCGCCGCACCGCCTTCAGCTGCTCGAGCGCGAATTCCGGGACGTAGGCCACCTTCTCGCAACTGGCGCGGCCCGCGCCCCACGGCATGCGCGTCGGGAAGGTGTCCACCGCCACGCGTGCGCCGCAGGCGGCGGCGATGCGCCCGGCCAGCTCGAGGTCCTGGTCGGAGACGTGTCCGCCTAGCAGGATCAGCGCTGGCTCGCCGCCCGTCAGCGCCGCCGCGCAGGCGGCGACCGCGTCCTCGCGCACGCGCCGCGGCGGCGGCACGTCGGGCAGCGCTGCCGGCCCCGCCGGGCAGTCCTCCCACGACACGTCCGCCGGCAGGATCAGCGTCGCGACCTGTCCCGGCGCCTGGCGCGCGGCGGCGACCGCGCGCGCCGCGTCGCCGGGCAGCTGTTCGCTGGACTGGGCGGAGTGCACCCAGTGCGACATCGGCGCGGCGACGCCGCCCACGTCGGAGGTGAGCGGCGCGTCGTACTGCAGGTGGTAGGTGGCGTGGTCGCCGACGATGTTGACGATCGCGACGTCGCCGCGCCTGGCGTTGTGCAGGTTCGCGAGCCCGTTGCCGAGTCCCGGTCCCAGGTGCAGCAGCGTCGCGGCGGGCTTGCCGGCGATGCGCGCGTAGCCGTCGGCGGCGCCGGTCACCACGCCCTCGAACAGGCCGAGCACGCAGCGCA
>CAYXJM010000165.1:0-5928 GCA_964465455.1 uncultured Klebsiella sp. | reverse complement strand
CCGGCCCGAAGGATGTGGTCGTCAGGATGAAGGCCTGCGGCATCTGCGGCAGCGACCTGTCTTACATCAAGATCGGCGGCATCCCGACGCCGGGCACGATCACCGCGCTCGGTCACGAAGGCGCCGGCGAAGTGATGGAGGTGGGCGCCGAGGTCGACGGCATCGCGGTTGGCCAGCCGGTGATCATCAACCCGATGATGAGCCCGGGCAATATCGGCAGCGGCGGGCCGGAAGGCGCCTTCACCGAGGAACTGCTCGTGCGCGAGGCGCGCCTCGGCGATTCCATCCTGCCGATCCCGCAGGGGATCGGTTACGACGTCGCCGCGATGTGCGAGCCGCTCGCCGTGGCGATGCACGGCGTCAATCGCGCCGGCGTCAGGGCCGGTGACAAGGTGGTCGTCTTCGGTTGCGGTCCGATCGGCCTGGGGATGGTCCTGTGGCTCGTCGATCGCGGCGTGACCGACGTCGTCGCGCTGGACCTGGCACCGGAGCGGCGCGAGCGCGCCCTGGCGCTGGGGGCGCGCGCGGCGCTCGATCCCGCCAGGGTCGACCTGCGCGCCGAGCTGGCGCGACTGCACGGCGAAGTGCCGTCCTACGGTCGCGTCGGCGTCGGCACCGATGCCTACATCGACGCCGCCGGTGCGCCCAACATCCTCGGCGACGTGGTCATGATGGCGAAGTTCCATTCCCGCCTGGTCGTGACCGCCGCCTACCTGAAGCCGATCGAATTCCCGGTCGGCCGCATGCTGACCAGCGAGATGACCATCACCACGGCGATGGGCTATCCCACCGAAATGCCGGAGGTGATCGCGGCCATGCCGCGGCTCGCGGACAGGATCGCGTCGATGATCAGTCATCGCCTCCCGTTCGAGCGGGTGATGGAGGGGCTGCAGACTGCCGCAACGCCGCAGTCGGCCAAGGTAATGATCGAATTCTGAAGCATGGACCTGTACGCATGAGCAACGACAAACAGACCCCGCTCGGCGCGCTCGTCACGGCGGGAGACCAGCAGACTGCGGCGGAACGGATCACCGACACCATCTTCATGGTGAAGGACATCTCCAACGCCTATCTGCTCACCACGGCCGACGGCGACCTGCTGGTGAACACCGGCTTCCTCGGCAATGGCGAGCGCAACAAGGCCCTGTTCGCGCCGCACCGCACCGGGAAGCTGCGCCGGATCATCCTGACGCAGGCCCACGCCGATCATTACGGCGCCCTGCCGGAGCAGATGGAGGACGGCACCGAGGTAATCGCCGGCGCCGGCTTCACCGAGACCTGCGACTATTTCGACGCCCTCGCGCCCTTCCTGCAGCGCCGCTCGGGCAAGCTGTGGGCCTCGATGACGCGGCGCAGCGGCCCGCCGCCCGTGCCGCCCAGGGTCGTGCCGGACATCGCGGTTTCAGATCGTCTCGTGTTCGAGCAGGGCGGACGGCGCATCGAGGTGGTGAAGAGCCCAGGCGGCGAGACGCTGTGCTCGGTGTTCGTCTGGCTGCCCGGCGAGCGCACGGTGTTCACCGGCAATCTCTTCGGCCCGGTCTGGCGCGCGATGCCGAACCTCGTGACGATGCGCGGCGACAAGCCGCGCCTGGTGCGGCCCTACCTGCGCTCGGTCGAGCAGGTGCGCGCGCTGGAACCCGAGCTCCTGATCACCGGGCACGGGGAGCCGATCCGCGGGTCGGCGCGCATCCGCGCCGACCTGGACACCATGCACGCCGCGGTCTCGTACATCGAGCGCGAAACCATCGCCGGCATGAACGCGGGCAAGGACGTCCACACGCTGATGCGCGAGATCGCGCTGCCGGAAGCGCTCCGGATCGGCGAATTCCACGGCAAGACGCCGTGGGTCGTCCGTGCGATCTGGGAAGAGAACGCGGGCTGGTTCCATTACGACTCGACGACCTCGCTCTACGGCGTGCCGCGATCGAGCGTCGACGCCGACCTCGCCGGACTCGCCGGCGGCGCATCGGCCCTGGCGAAGCGCGCCGCGACGAGGCTCGGCGAAGGCAAGGCGCTCGAGGCCATGCACCTGCTCGATGTCGCGCTCGGCGCGGAACCGGGCAACACGGACGCGCTGGCAGTGAAGAAGGACGCCCTGCAGCGGCTGCTCGCAGCGTCGGGGGGCAGCAACCTCAGCGAGACGATGTGGCTGAAGGCCGAGATTGCCGCAACCGAGGCGGCACTGGCTGCGCGCTAGCTGAACGCCGCGAGGTCCCGTGAGCGGTCCTCGCGGCGCCTGCCCTCATCGCGGCTGCATGCGGATCGCGCCGTCGAGGCGCACGATTTCGCCGTTCAGGTAGCCGTTGCGCACGATCTCGAGCGCCATGCTCGCGTACTCTTCCGCACGCCCGAGCCGCGGGGGGAACGGCACCATGTTGCCGAGCGCCTCGAGCATCTGCGGCGTGGCGCGCGCCATGGCCGGCGTGTGGAAGATCCCCGGCTGGATGGTATTGACGCGGATGCCCTCGCGTGCGAGATCGCGCGCGATCGTGAGCGTCATGCCGTTGATGGCGGCCTTGGCAGCGGAATAGGCGGCCTGCCCCATCTGCCCCTCGGTGGCGGCGGCCGAGGCGGTGTTGACCATCACGCCGCGCTCCCCGTCCACCGGATCCAGCGTCATCATGCCCGCCGCAGCGCGCGTGATGCAGCGGAACGTGCCGACCGTGTTGAGGCGCAGCACCCACTCGAACTTGTCCGAGGGGAAGATCTTTATCTCGCCGGTGGCCTTGTCGCGCCGCGCGGTGGGGATCGCGTTGCCGCCACCGGCACAGCAGACCAGCACCCGCTCCTGTCCGTTCGCGGCGCGCGCGCTCGCAAAGGCCGCGTCGACGCTCTCGTCCGAGAGCACGTCGCACGGACAGAACACGGCGCCCGTCTCGGCGGCCGCCTTCTCGCCCGTCTCCGGGTTGAGGTCGAAGATCGCGACCCGGACCCCGGCCGCCCGCAGCGCCTTCACCGTCGCCAGGCCGAGACCCGACGCGCCCCCCGTGACCACCGCGGCAAGTGAGGAATCGATTTTCATGTGTTGGATTCTCGGTTCTGGGTCGTTGATAATCGTCCGGCACGCGCGCTGACGAACGCGTGGCAGCACGATCTTATATCCCAAGCGCCATGCCTATGCAACAACGCTGTTGATCAGTATCATGGGCGCGACAGCAAGCCGGAGGAGCGGGCATGACGCAGGTTATGAAAGGTGTGAGAGTCCTCGAGGTGGCCCAGTTCACGTTCGTTCCGGCCGCCGGCGCGATTCTGGCCGACTGGGGAGCGGATGTCATCAAGATCGAGCACCCGGCGCGCGGCGACACGCAGCGGGGCTTCGTCAACATCGGCGGCATAGCTGTCGACCCGAATCGCAGTCCCTTCGTGGAGCACCCGAACCGCGGCAAGCGCAGCGTCGGCGTCGACATCTCGACGCCCGAGGGCATGGAGGTGATCTATGATCTCGCGAAAACCGCGGACGTCTTCCTGACGAACTATCTGCCGCACCAGCGGCAGAAGATGAAGTTCGACATCGAGCACATCCGCGCGGTCAACCCGAAGATCATCTACGCACGCGGCAGCGCCTACGGGGACAAGGGACCCGAGCGCGACACGGGCGGCTTCGACGGCACGGCGTTCTGGTCGCGCAGCGGCATCGGCTACACCCTCTCGCCGGAGGAACTCGGCGACCCCCTGTCGCAGGGCATCCCTGCCTTCGGCGACTCGATCGGCGGCATGAACATCGCCGGCGGTATCGCGGCGGCACTGTTCCACCGTGAACGCACCGGCGAAGCGGTCGAGCTCGACGTCTCCCTGCTCAGCACGGCGTGGTGGGCGGCCGGCACCTCCGTCGACATGGGCATGGACACCGGCAAGGTGCTGCGCAATCCGATGCCGCGATCGGGCGGAAACCCGGGCAACCCCCTGGCCGGCAATTACCGCACCTCCGACGGCGGCACGATCAACCTGTGCATCCTGACGCCCGGCCCGCTGATCCGCGACACGTTCACGCACCTCGGCATCCCCGAGGCCGCCGACGACCCGCGTTTCGCCGATGCCCGCTCGCTGATGACGCACTGGAAGGAGGCCGGCGAGCTCATCGCGCAGGCCATCGCGAAGCAACCGTTCGCGTACTGGCGCCAGCACCTGAAGACGATGAAGGGCCAGTGGGCACCGGTGCAGAGCCTGCTCGACCTCGCCAGCGACGAGCAGGCGCTGGCCAACGACATGGTGTTCGAGGTCGAAGCCGCCGACGGCGGCGCACCGATCAGGCTGGTGCGCGGCCCGGTACAGTTCAACCACGCGCCGGTGCAGACGACCCGCGCCCCCCAGGCCTCGGAACATACGGAGATCGTGCTGATGGAACTGGGGATGGAATGGGACCGCATCGAGCAACTCAAAGCCGCAGGCGCAATCGCCTGAACCAGACGACGAGAGAGCCATGAAACCGGGAACAAAACTGAAGAGCGTTGTGTGCGACACGGAAGTGATGGTCATCCGCGCGAGCGATGCCGTGGTGGAGTGCGGAGGCAAGCCGATGGCCGACGAGCGTCCGGCGGACCGCGCGCCCGTCGACCCGGCCTTCGCCGAAGGCACCAAGATGGGCAAGCGCTATGTCGACGCCGCCGGGACCCTCGAACTGCTGTGCGTCAAGGCTGGACAGGGCTCGCTCGCGGTCAGCGGCGTCCCCCTCCAGACCAAGGACGCCAAGCCGCTGCCGTCCTCGGACTGAAGGCCCGCGATGAACATCTCGCTCATCCTGCAGATGGCGGCCGATGCCGATGCCGAGCGCATCGGCCTGGTCTGTGACGGTCGCCGCTGGTCCTACGGCGCGCTGCTGCGCGCCGTGCAGGGGGCCGCGGCGATCATTGCGGAGTCCGGCTGCACGCACGTCGCGCTGCTCGACGAGAGCAGCGAAGCGGCGGCCATCGCGCTGTTCGGCGCCGCCATCGCCGGCGTGCCCTACGTGCCCCTGAACTACCGGCTCGCCGATGCGGACCTCGCGGCATTGCTGGGCCGGATCGCGCCCGCCTGGATCATCGGCGACGTCGAGCGCGTCAGCCGGCTCGATCCCCGGGGCGGCCACACCTGCCTCGCGCGGCCGGACTTCGTCGCCGCGGCCGAAGCGGCCGCCGCAACCGCGTCCGGCGAGGAACGGGAAGGCGAAGGCATCGCGGCGCAGATCTTCACGAGCGGAACCACGGCGGCGCCCAAGGCCGCGCTGCTGCGACACTCCAACCTGCTGTCCTACATCCTGGGCACCGTGGAGTTCTGCTCGGCCCCCGAGGAGGAGGCCGCCCTGGTCTGCGTGCCGCCCTACCACATCGCCGGCATAGCGGCCGTGCTGAGTTCAGTCTACGCGATGCGGCGCATCGCGCTGCTGCCCGCCTTCGATCCGGACGCGTGGCTCGCCCTTGCCGCCTCGGAGCGCGTCACCAACGCGTTCGTCGTGCCCACGATGCTCGCGCGCATCATCGCGCGCATCGACGAGGGCGTGAAACCCGACCTGTCGGCGTTGCAGGCCATCGCCTATGGCGGAGGGCGCATGCCGCTGGAACTGATCGCGCGCGCCCTCCAGCTGTTCCCGCAAACCCAGTTCACCAATGCCTACGGCCTGACCGAGACGAGTTCGACCATCGCGCTGCTGGGGCCGGAGGACCACCGCGCGGCCGCGGCCTCCAGCGATCCCGCGGTGCGCGCGCGGCTGGGCTCGGTCGGGCGGCCGTTGCCCACGGTCGAGATCGAGATCCGCGACGAGGAAGGCCAGCGGCTGGCACCGGGCCAGCCGGGCGAGATCTACGTGCGCGGCGAGCAGGTATCCGGCGAGTACCGCGAGCGCAGTGCACTCGACGCCGAGGGCTGGTTCCCGACCCGCGACGCCGGGTGGCTCGACGAGGAAGGCTACCTGTTCCTCGCGGGGCGCGCGGACGACGTCATCGTGCGCGGCGG
>CAYXJM010000164.1:0-5952 GCA_964465455.1 uncultured Klebsiella sp. | reverse complement strand
GCGCGCGGTGGTGAATTTCGCCCCGGTGCTGCTCGAGCAGATCGCCGACTACGCCCTCCAGCTCGACGACTACCTCGTGCGCGGCACCGCGATCCGTGATCCGCTGCTGGCGGCGCTTGCCGAGCCGCCGATGCCCGCCTCGCCCGAAGCGCGGCGGGAATTGATGAAGCAGTGCGTGCGCGTCAACCGCAAGCGCATCATCGAGCGCTTCCCGGCCTACCGCCGCGTCGCCGGGCTGGCCGACTGGCTGGACGAGCATCCCGAGGCGATGATGTACACGGCCAACCAGTTTCTGATCGACCTCGTGGTCTGGTACCACCTCGGCTGGATCGCCGAGACGGTGCGACGCTCCGACCCGCGGGTGCAGCAACTGCAGGACAAGGGCCACGGGTTCACGGTGCGCGACCGCCGCGAGCTGCTCGGCATCCTGCACGGCATGCTGGAGTCGGTGCTGCCGCGCTACCGTCGCCTCGCCGAGGCCGGCCGCGTGGAACTGGCGATGAGCCCCTACGCGCACCCGATCCTGCCGCTGCTGCTCGATGTCGGCGCCGGCGCCGAGACCCAGCCCGATGCCCCGCGGCCGCTGGTCGACGCCTACCCCGCGGGGCGCGAGCGCGCGCGCTGGCACCTGCAGCACGGCAGGCAGGTGTTCGTGCAGCACTTCGGCAGCGCGCCGTCCGGCTGCTGGCCGTCGGAGGGGGCGCTCAGCAACGCGACGCTGGAGCTGCTGGCGGAAGAGGGTTTTCGCTGGAGCGCGAGCGGGGAGAGCGTGCTGCGCAACAGCATGGCGGCCGACCCCGGGCAGCAGGCCGGCCAGACCTGCCGCCATCGCGTCTACCGCTTCGGCGACAACCCGGTCGACTGCTTCTTCCGCGACGACGGGCTCTCGGACCTGATCGGTTTCACCTACTCCGAGTGGCATGCCGAGGATGCGGTCGCGAACCTCGTGCACCACATGGAGAACATCAAGGCCGCCTGCGCGAACACCCGCGACTGCGCGATCGTGATCATTCTCGACGGCGAGAACGCCTGGGAGTACTACCCGGAGAACGCCTACTACTTCCTCGGCGCGCTGTACCGCGAGCTCTCGCACCACCCGGGCCTCGAGCTCGGCACGTTCAGCAGTTTCCTCGACGCGAGGCGGCCGCAGCGCGCCCACCTCGGCTCGCTCACGGCCGGCAGCTGGGTCTACGGGACACTGTCGACCTGGATCGGCAGCCCCGACAAGAACCGCGGCTGGGAGATGCTGGCCGACGCCAAGCGCGCCTACGACCGCGCGGTGGCGGGCGGCAGGCTCGCACCCGACATCGCCGGGCGCGCGCTGATGCAGCTGGCCGCCTGCGAGGGATCGGACTGGTTCTGGTGGTTCGGTGACTACAACCCGGCGCAGTCGGTCAGCGATTTCGAGCGCCTGTTCCGCCTGCACCTCAGCAATCTCTACCAGCTGCTCGGTGTCGAGCCTCCGGCGTACCTGTCCGAGACCTTCACGCGGGGCACGGGCGCGCCCGAGCGCGGCGGCGTCATGCGCACCGGCAGCGAGCACCCGTGACCGGATCGCTGTTCGCCGTGCGCCGTGCCGGGGTACTGCTGCACCTCACCTCGCTGCCCTCGCCCTACGGCAACGGCGACATGGGCCACGCCGCGTACCGCTTCGTGGAGTTCCTCGCCGCCGCCGGCGTCGGTGTCTGGCAGGTGCTGCCGCTCGGCCCCACGCACGCGGACCTCTCCCCCTACGACTCGACCTCGGCCCACGCGGGCAATCCGTGCCTGATCAGCCTCGACTGGCTGCGCGACCGCGGCCTGCTCGACGCGGCCGCGCTCGAGGCGGTGCGCTCCGGTGCCCGCGATCGCCAGTGGGCGCTCGACGCCGCGGCGGCGGGCTTCGCGGCCGCGTGCGCCTTGGATGCGGCGCTGGCGGCCGAGTTCGCGGGCTGGTGCCGCGACAACGCGTGGCTCGAGGACTACGCGCTGTTCACCGCGATCCGGGAGGTCCGCGGCGGACTTCCCTGGTACGCGTGGGAAGCGCCGCTGCGCGAGCGCGAGCCGGGCGCGCTTGCCGGCGTCGCGGCGCGCCTGGGGCCGCGGATCGCGGCGTTGCGATTCGAGCAGTTCGTGTTCGCGCGGCAGTGGGCGGCGCTCAGGGACTTCGCCGCGACGCTCGGCGTGCGGCTGTTCGGGGACATGCCGATCTTCGTGGCGCACGACAGCGCCGACGTCTGGTCCGCGCGCGGGATGTTCCTGCTCGATGCCGCCGGGCAGCCGCTCACGGTTGCCGGGGTGCCGCCCGATTATTTCAGCGCCGACGGCCAGCGCTGGGGCAACCCGCATTACGACTGGGACGCGATGGCGCGCGACGGCTTCGCGTGGTGGCGCCGGCGCCTCGCCACGCAGCGCGAGCGCTTCGACCTCGTGCGCATCGACCATTTCCGCGGCTTCGAGGCCTGCTGGCACATCCCGCGCGAGGCAGCCTCGGCGGTGCACGGGCGCTGGGAGCCGGGGCCTGGCGAGGCGCTGCTGGTGGCGCTGCTCGAACAGAGCGGCGCCGGCACGCTGGTGGCCGAGAACCTCGGGGTGATCACGCCCGAGGTCGAGGAACTGCGCGAGCGCTTCGGCCTGCCCGGCATGCTGATCCTGCAGTTCGCCTTCGACAGCGACGCGCGCAACGGCTACCTGCCGCACAACCACGCGCCGCTGAACGTCGTCTATACCGGCACGCACGACAACGACACCAGCCTGGGCTGGTTCACGAGCCTCGACAAGGGCACGCGCGAGCGCGTGATGGCCTACCTCGGAATGCCGGCCGAGCCCATGCCCTGGCCGTTGCTGCGCGCCGCGCTGGCCTCGGTCGCGCGGCTCGCGGTCTTGCCGCTGCAGGACCTGCTCGGCCTCGGCAGCGAACACCGGATGAACCTGCCGGGCGTGGCGCAGGGCAACTGGCGCTGGCAGTTCCGCGAGCGGGACCTGACGCCGGAGCTCGCCGCGCGGCTGCGCGCCCTGGTGGAGCTGTACGGCAGGATGCCGGCGCCGGAACAGTTTCATCGTTGACGTGCATCATGGCGTGCCGTGCGGGCCCGGCCCGAGAATGCGCGTAAACATGATGTTCCGGCGTGGGGTCCTGGCATGGAACACCGTCGCTGCGCGCGTACGCGGCTGGACCTGAAGACCCTGATCTACCAGGGCGGTGTGCCGATCGCCACCGGACGCATCCGCGACGCCGGGATTTTCGGGTTGTTCATCGAAACCGACTACGCGGAGTTGCGCAGGCACCAGCGCGTGCAGTGCGATCTGCAGACCGGCGACGGGAGCCCGGGCGCGCAAGGGCGCGTGTGGGCATGCGTCGTGCGCTGCACGGCCGACGGCGCCGGTGTCGAGATCGACGAGAGCGATGGACCGCTCGTGGCGACGATGATAGCTTCTCTCGGCCGCTCCGGCGCAGCGCGGGACTAGCGCTGGACAGGCGCTCGCGCGGCGCACCGGGCGACGCATCCCCTCACACCGGACTGCACAGGAGGAAACTGCAGATGGCAAACGGCAAATCCGGCAACAAGCCCAGGACCGTCGCGGCGAAGGCCAGGACGAAGGCCAGGATGCCCGCCAAGGCACCCGCGCCGCGCGCGCTGAGCCCCTTCGAGGAGATGGACGTGCTGTTCGACCGCCTCTCGCGCGGACTGATGTCGCGGATGGGCTTCCCGGCGCTCGGCGACGCGGGCTGGCCCTTCCAGGTGCATGCCCCCAAGGTCGACGTGATCGATCGCGGCGGCGAGTTGCTGGTGCGCGCGGAAATTCCCGGCGTGACCAAGGACGAGCTGCACATCTCGCTCACCGACCAGACGGTGACCATTCGCGGCGAGACGCACAAGGAGAGCAAGGAAGAGAAGGGCGACTACTTCCGGCGCGAGATCGCCAGTGGTTCCTTCCAGCGCACGCTGGCCCTGCCCTGCGACGTGGCCGGCGACCAGGCCAGGGCGACATTCCGCGACGGCGTGCTCGAGCTGGTGCTGCCGAAGACAGAGAAGTCGGGCGCGCGCAAGATCCGCATCGACTGACGCGCCGCCCGCGGCGCGCAACGGTCCGCGGCGGCCTCGCGCCCGCCGCGGCTTTTCAATGGCTGGAATTCCCGGAGACTCAGACAGATGGGCGCAGTCAGACCGAAGTGCAGGGTGGGCCTGATGGGCCTGGGACAGATCGGGCGGCAGATCTATCGCCTCGCGGCCGAAGCGGGCGACGTGGACATCGTCGCCGTCGCCGACATCGGCAAGCCCGACGTGCTGCAGTACCTGCTGGAGACGGGGGCGCACGGGGAGTTCAGCTGTCGCGTCGAGGGCAATTACCTGCGCGGCGAGGGCTTCAGTTCGCGCATGTTGCAGCTGGTGGCGCCCGGGGACGTGCCGTGGGACGCCTTCGGCGTCGACTGCGTCATCGACGCGACCGGACGTTACCGCACGCGCGACGACGCCGAAAGGCAGCTCGCGGCCGGCGGCGGGCGTCTCGTGTACGCCACGCTCGCCGAGGCGCCGGATCGCGTGCTGGTTCCGGGGCTGAACGACGACGAGGCGCGGGCGGCCGATCGCGTGGTCTCCGCGGGATCCCCGACCACCAACGCGCTCGCGCTGCTGCTCGATGTGCTCGACCGCGGGCTCGGGGTCGAGTACGCGACGATGACCAGCATCCACGCCTACACCAGCGACCAGCCGCTGCAGGACTACGCCCAGGGCGACCAGCGCCGCAGTCGCTCCGCGGCACAGAACATCATCCCCAACGCCAATGCCTCGGCGGCCTGCGTCGAGCAACTGATGCCGCGTTTCGCCGGGCGCCTGTCGGGCTGCGCCCTCAACGTGCCGGTGCAGCACGGCTCCCTGCTCGACCTGAACTGCGTGCTGCGCAACGTCGCCGACGCCGCGGCCGTGAACGCGGTGATGCGCGCGGCGGCCGCCGCGAGGCCCGCGCTGATCGCGGTCGCCGAGGACCCGATCGTCTCCTCCGACGTGATCGGCTGCCGCCAGACGCTGCTGTTCGACGCGCCGGGGACGCAGCGCGCGGGCTCGCGCATGGTCAAGACGCTCGCCTGGTACGAGACGCTGGGCCACGCCTGCCGCGTGCTCGACGTGGTGCGCACCTACGCGGCATTGGTCTGAAGGAGGGCAGAGGCATGAAAGTCGCAATCAACGGTTTCGGTCGCATCGGGCGCTCGGTATTCCGCATCCTCGACCGGCGCGACGACGTCGAGGTCGTCGCGATCAACGACGTCTTCGACGACGCGGCGCTGATGTACCTGCTGCGCTACGACACCGTCATGGGGCCGTTCAGGGGGCCGCTGGCGCTGGAGGACGGTTGTCTCGTCACCGCGCACGGACGCACGCGCATGCTGAGCGAGAAGGACCCGACGAAGCTGCCCTGGGGCGAGCTCGGCGTGGACGTCGTGATCGAGGCCACCGGCAAGTTCAAGACGCGCGAACAGCTCACCACGCACCTGGCGGCCGGGGCCGCGCGCGTGGTGCTGACGGTGCCGGCGAAGGACGAGATCGACTACACCGTGGTGCTCGGCGTGAACGATGCGGGGCTGAAGCCCGAGCACCGCATCGTCTCGAACGCGAGCTGCACGACGAACTGCCTCGCGCCGGTGGCGAAGGTGCTGCACGAGAGCTTCGGCATCGTCGAGGGCGTGATCAACACGGTGCACGCCTACACCAACGACCAGCGCCTCGCCGACGTGCCGCACAGCGACTGGCGGCGCAGCCGCGCGGCCGCCGAGAACATCATCCCCACGACCACCGGCGCGGCGCGCGCCGTCGGCAAGGTGCTGCCCGAGCTGAAGGGGCGTCTCGACGGCATCGCCCTGCGCGTGCCGGTGCCCGACGGCTCGGTGGTGGACCTGTTCGTGGAGCTCGGCCGCGACGCCACGGTGGCCGAGGGGCACGGCGCGATCGCGGCCGCCGCGCAATCGCCCGGCCG
>CAYXJM010000163.1:0-5997 GCA_964465455.1 uncultured Klebsiella sp. | reverse complement strand
TCGTACGGAGGGTCCATGAAACGGGAACGCGTACTCCTGACCGGGGCGTCGGGCTCGATGGGCTTCGCGGCCTTCGAGGCGCTGTGGCCGCGGCGCGATCGCTTCGACATCGTCCTGCTGCTGCGGCCCTCGGCGAAGAACGTCGCGATGTTCCGCCCCTTCCTCGACGGCCGCGCCGTCGACGGGCCCGGCACCCACCACTACCACGACGGCAGCCTGACGATCGTCTGGGGCGACGCGCAGCGCGACGAGGACGTGCGCGCCGCCTGCCGGGGCATCGACGCGCTGCTGAACCCGATGGCCTTCATCGCGCCGGCCGCGGACCTCGACCCGGACACCGCCGAGGCCGTGAATGTCGGCGCGGTGGAATCGCTGATCCGTGCGGTGAAGGCCGAACCCGACGGCGCCGAGCGCATCCGCTTCGTGCACGTGGGCTCGGTCGCGCAGTACGGCGACCGCCTGCCGCCGCGGCACATGATCCGCACCGGGGACCCGATGCAACCCTCGGTCTTCGATTTCTACGCGACCACCAAGATCCGCGGCGAGCGGGCAGTGGTGGAGAGCGGCCTCCGTCGCTGGGTCTCGCTGCGCCAGACCTTCATCACGATCCCCGAGTTCATGACGGAACTCATGGATCCGATCTTCTTCCACCTGCCGATCAACACCGCGATCGAGATGAACACCAAGTACGACGCCGGCCGCGGGCTCGTCAACGCGCTCGACGTCGAGCCCGGGTCGGACTTCTGGGGCCGCGTCTACAACATGGCCGGCGGGCCGTCCTGCCGCTTCGCTTCGCTCGATTACGTGCGCGAGATGTTCGCGATCGCCGGCGCCCCGCACTGGCGCGACATGTTCGAGCGGCGCTGGTTCGCCAGGCGCAACTTCCACTGCGGCTGGTTCGCGGACAGCCAGGTGCTCGAAGGCTACCTGCACTTCTGGCAGGACGATCTGGCGGCGCACTTCGGGCAGGTGCGAGAGTACATGACGCGCCTCGCCGCCGAGATGGAGGCCGCCGGTACGCCACTGCCGACCGGCGCGGAGGCCATCCGGGCCGTGATGGAACAGATGGTCGATGCACCGACCGGTACGCGTTTCTGGCGCGAGCGGGGCTTCGAGGGACGCATGAACGCCTTCTTCGGCGGCACCGCGGCCTGGGACGCGACCCCCGGCTGGGACGCGCCCCTGCCGCCGATGCCCGCGGACGTGGAACCGGTCCTGCTGGACCACGGTTACGACGAGGGCAAGGCCGTGCTGGAACGGCGGGATCTCGAAGAAGCCGCGCGCTTCCGCGGCGGCCGGCTCGTCGCGGGCGACTGGAACGGCGACTGGCGAGCGCCACTGCACTGGGAGGACGCTGCCGGGCGCCGTTTCGAGGCCTCTGCGAACCTCGTGCTGAAGGCCGGGCACTGGTCGCCGTTCGAGGCCGCGCCCCCGTGGGACTTCGACCGCGTCGCGCGCGCGAACCCCTTCTTCGCGCAGGTCTGGCACAACACGCACGACCCGTCGGAGAACAACTTCTACGGCCACGGCTGCCACCTCGACGTCGTGGAGGCGATGAAGCAGCTCGGCGCCTAGCGCCGCGCCCGGCGACACACAGGAGGCCAGCCATGCACCGACTGAGCGGCCAGGATGCCTACTTCCTGTACCAGGAAACGCCGACGGCGCTGATGCACACGCTGAAGATCCTGGTGTGCCGGCCGCCGCAGGTGCGGCCGGACCCGGAGCGCTTCCGGCGCCTGGTCGAGCGTTCGATGGGCGCGCTGGAACTGTTCCAGTACCGCGTCGTGCCGGTGCCGTTCGGCCTGCACCACCCGGTGGTCGTCAACGACGGCGGCTTCGAGCCCGAGATGCACTTGCACCGCATCGCGGTGCCGCGGCCGGGCACGCAGGAGCAGCTCGACCAGGTGATCGGCGAGATCGCCGCCGGGCAACTGGACCGGTCGCGGCCGCTGTGGGAGATCTGGGTCGTCGAGGGCCTGGAAGGGGGGCGCGTCGCGTACATCAACAAGATGCATCACCTGCTCGCCGACGGCGTCGCCTCCGTGAACTACCTGTCGCGAGTGTTGTATCGCGACCCTGCCGAGGTCGAAGCCGTGGTGCCGGCGGCGGTCACGTGCGAGCTGGAACCCGGTTCCGGCCGGCTGGTGCTCGACGCCCTGCGCGAACTCGCGCGCGACTTCGCGCGGCTCCCGCAGCTGCTCGCCGAGAGCGCGCGCCGCCGCAGGGCGACCGTGGCGCGCAACCGCGCCGGCGCCCTCGTGCCGCCCGAGCCCTACTCGCCGGAGATACCGCGCCTGCGCTTCAACCGCGCGCTCTCCAGCCTGCGCAACTACGCGACCGCGCAGTTCAGCGTCGCCGACGTGCGCGCGCTCGGCAAGGCGATCGGCGGTACAGTGAACGACGCGCTGCTCGCGGTCACGGCCGGCGCGCTGCGCCGCTACCTGTTGCGCCACGACGAGCTGCCGTCGCGGCCGCTGGTCTGCGCGGTGCCGGTCGGCGCCGACCGCGAGGCCGCGGCGGTGCGCACCTCGGGCAACAACGTGGCCTACTTCCACGTGCGGCTGCACGCCGAGCTCGCGGACCCGGCCGAGCGCTGTCGCGCGACGCTTGCCGAAGCGGCCGCGTCGAAGGAAGTGCTGGAACTGCTCGGGCGCGAAACCGCGCGCGAGTGGATGCAATACATCCCGCCGCCGCTGTTCTCGTGGCGGCGGCGTCACGACTACCGCGTGCACGCGGCCAACCGCCCGGACTTCCCGCTCGCAGGCAACCTGATCCTCTCGAACGTGCCGGGCCCGAAGGAGTTGCGCTACACCGCGAGCGGCGAACTCTGCGAGGCGCTGTACTCGGCGGGTCCGCTGACCGAGGGGACGGGACTCAACATCACCTTCTGGAGCTACGCCGGCCAGATGAATCTCGGTGCGATCGCCTGCAAGAAGGCGATCCCGGACCTGCAGGCGCTGGTCGCGGACTTCCGCGAGGAATTCGCGGCGCTACGCGCGGCCTTCCCGGGGTCCTGAGCACGACCGCGGCCGTCTGGCGGCAGGGCTCTGCCCGGGGCTCCGACCAATGTCCCTGTCGCAGGAGCGGGCCATGCCCGCGACCTGCTGCGCCTCCCGATCGTTCCTGCGCTTTCAGGACATCGCCGCCAGCAGCCACAACAGGGCGATCGCATTGATCAGCAGCGTCCGCTTCGGCACCTGGATCTGGATCGGCTCGATGCCGACCAGCAGGAAGGCCAGCATCGGGTTCAATATGCCGAAGGGCGCCGAGCGCCCGCGGATCCTGGCGGCGATGCGAGCGCCCAGGGTGTCCTGACCGAAGCGGGAGCTCACGATCCCGCCTACCGATATCCACAGGCCGGGTATTTCCTTCATCGGCGCGAGAAAGCGGAATACGCCCTCCTGGCCGAGCTTCTTGACCACGCTCTCGTCGAGGAAGCTCGCGTAGTACGAAAGGATCGGCTCGAAGCCAGTGCAGAGGAGCACCACATCGAACTCGGCTTGCCGACCATCCTGGAAGACGACCGTCTTCGTTCCGGCCTCCAGGCGGGAAATCTCGGCCGGAAAGGTCGGAACCTTGCCGTTGCGAATCAACTCGAAGATCGAAACGCCCACGTCACCCCAGGTGCCGTCGACGTAGGTGGGCGGCCGGGTGCCGGCGCTCTTTGCCATCTCGATCATCGGTGACGCGGGCAGCGCATGGATTCCCTTGTCCGACAGATCGCCGTAGCGCCGCTTGACGTCGTATTTGCAGTACGCATCGATGCCGAGGACGACCAGGGGCGCGGCGAGCCAGGCAAAGGGAACGTACTTCAGGACGGGGACGCCGAACTGGAGCGTGCGGTGGTAGATCGCATAGGCCTCGCGCGTGACCCAGGAGTTGGGTCCGCGGATCAGCATCGACGGGATGGCGCCATTGTCGTAGAGGTCGCAGCAGATCTCGATGCCGGAGTTTCCTGCCCCGACGACCAGCACGCGCTTGCCGCGGAATTCCTCTGCGTTGCGGTACTGTTGCGAGTGGAGCACCTGCCCGCCCCACGACTCCCGGCCCGGTAGCGGTGGTATCCGCGGTGTCACGCCGGTAGTTCCGGCGGCAATGACGACCTGATCGGCGGTGAACGTCACCGGCACCGGGTCTCCCGGCCGTTCCACTAGGGCCTCCCACTCGCCGGCGGCGTTGTGGCCGAGGTGGATGACCTTGTGCCGACAGCGCACATCCAGGTCCTGCAGCCGGGCATAGGATTCGAGGTAATCGGCCAGATCGAGCCGCGAGAGATAGCGCGGATAATGAGCAGGGTAGGGTACGCCCGGAAGATGCATGACGTCGGTGATATGGTGCAGGTGCAGACGCTCATAGCGCTCGCGCCACTGATCACCGACCCGATCGTGCTGCTCGAGCACCACGGCTTCGATGCCCCGTTTGCGCAGCGCGGCTGCCACGCTGAGACCATTGTGACCGGCCCCGATGATCAGGCACGGGGTGCGAGTCGCGGTCCTTTCCACCGGCTTCATTCGCGATGGTCCGGACGGCCGGGACGGAAACGACGAGAAGCGCTGCAAGGCGGCGAGCGCACGCGACAACCTGCCCGGCGCTTTATGCGGGCCGCTCATTCCGATGTCTTCATGCTGGGTGCTCAATGCGCTTCGCCTGTCGAGATGGGTGGACCGGGCCCGCTTTGCTGACCTTGCGCAGTGTACGGCGCTGGCCGCGATACCGGTTCACCCGGCCGGCGCGATGTGCCGGGCCGCGCGCGAACCTTGCCTGTTGCCCCGGCGAGGAGACCGCCATGAGTGCCTTGATACCCTCGACCATCCGTATCGGCCGCCGCTACCGCGCCAACCGTCTTGCCGACCCCTACGACGCGGTGGTGATCGGCTCGGGCATCGGCGGACTCACGACGGCGGCGTTGCTGTCCGCGCTCGGCTGGAAGGTGTGCGTGCTCGAACAACACTACACCGCGGGCGGCTACACGCACTCGTACGACCGCAACGGGTACGAATGGGACGTCGGCGTGCATTACATCGGCGACGTCGGCACGAAGACCCAGGCGCGCCGCCTGTTCGATTTCATTTCCGGCGGCCAGCTCGAGTGGGCGCCGATGGACGCCGAGTACGACCGCTTCTACATCGGCGACCAGGTGTACAGCGCCGTCGCCGGCAAGCAGGCTTTCCGCGACAACCTCGTCACGCGCTTCCCTCGCGAGCAGAAGGCGATCGACCGCTACCTGCAGATGCTCGAGGCCGTCGGCAAGGCCGTGCCGATGGCGACGATGGGTCGCTTGCTGAAGCCCTGGCAGCGCACGCTCGCGAAGCCGCTCATCGACCTGCTCACGCCGAACTACCTCTACCGCACCACGTGGAGCGTGCTCAGCGAACTCACGCAGGACCGCGACCTGATCGCCGTGCTCTGCGGCCAGTGGGGCGACATGGGGCTGCCGCCGAAAAAATCCGCGTTCCTCGTGCACGCCCTGATCGCGCGGCATTACCTCTGGGGCGGCTATTACCCCGTCGGTGGTAGCTGGAGGATCGCCGATACCATCATCCCGCAGATACAGAAGAGCGGCGGGGAAGTCTTCACGTACGCGCGCGTCAGGCGCATCGTCGTGGAGAACGGCGTCACGCGCGGCGTCGAGATGGAGGACGGCACGCGCATCGACTGCGCCTGCGTCGTGTCGTCGGCCGGCGTCTTCAACACCTTCGGGCGCCTGCTCGAGCCCGCCGTGGTCCGTCGCGCCGGATACGACAAACTGCTGACGCGGGTAACACCCAGCGTCGCGCACCTCGGCGTCTACATCGGGCTGAAGGGCAGTGCGGAGGAACTCGGCCTGCCGAAAACCAATTTCTGGATCTACCCCGACAACGATTACGACACCGCGACCGAGCGATTCCTCAACGATCGCAACGCGCCGTTCCCCGTCGTTTATATCTCGTTCCCGTCGGCCAAGGACCCGGACTACGCGCGTCGCCGCCCCGGCACCTCGACCATCGAGATCGTCGC
>CAYXJM010000162.1:4194-6004 GCA_964465455.1 uncultured Klebsiella sp. | reverse complement strand
TGAAGCGCGTGCGCATCCGCGGCGAGGAATCGCGCCGCACCGCGATCCTGCTCGACGGCCAGGAGATCACCGACCACTGGGAAGTCGGCACGCCGCTCAGCCTGAACCCGGAGATGGTCGAGCGCATCGAGGTCGTGCGCGGCTCGGGCTCGGTGCTCTACGGGCCGCGCGCGCTGAGCGGCGTGGTGAACTTCATCACGCGCAAGGGCGGCACCGAGCCGCTGCAGCTCGAGGCGAGCGCCGGCTGGGATTCCGCCACGCGTGGCGAGGAGCGCTTCGCCAGCGTCTTCGGCAACGCGGGGGGGCTCGAATACCGCCTCGCCGCGGCCGACAGCGACCACGGCAAGCGCGACACACCGCAGGGCAAGATCGACAACACCGCCTTCGACAACCAGTGCGCCTATGCGTGGGCGGGACGGGATTTCGGCCCCCACCGCGTCGAGCTCGTCTGGGACCGTTACGAGTCGGCGACCGATGTCTTCGTCGAGGAGGAGGAACGCACCGCGCCGCCGCTCACCGACTTCCGTATCGACGTGCCGCAGCGCGACCGCGAGAAGCTCGGGCTCTTCTACGAGTGGCGCGACGTCGCGCCGTTCCTGCCGCTGGTCAAGGCGAATGTCCAGCGCCAGTGGAACGAGCGCCGGTTCGACACCTTCAGCGCCACGCTGGTCCCGGGCGCGCGGCCGGTGGCGACCGAGCGCAGCGTCTTCAGCGACGCCTCGCTCGAGGTCGACGACGGCGTGCTGCAACTCGACTGGACGCCGCACGCGGACCACTACGTCGTGAGCGGGCTGCAGTACACCGAGGAGCGCGTGAACCAGGAGCGCCACGTCGACACCGTGGTCAACGGCGCCGCCGCCCGTCCGGAGGACATCCACGACGAGGCGGCGATCGAGACGACGGCCCTGTTCGCGCAGGACGAGTGGCGCTTCACGGAGCGCAGCACGCTCACCGTCGGCGCGCGGCAGTACTGGGTCGAGGGCCGCAGCGAGGAAACGAACCGCCCGGGACTCGCGCCCTCGGTACAGGACGACGCGCGCCTGATCGCGAGCCTGGGCCTCAGCCACGAGCTCGGCGACGCGATCGTGCTGCGCGCGAGCGTCGCGCAGGGCTACGTCTACCCGTCGCTGCTGCAGTTCGCCACCGGCGCCTACGCCGCCTCGCGCTACGTCAACCCCAACCCGGACCTCGACCCCGAGACCGCGCTGTCCTGGGAAGGCGGGGTGCGCCTGCGCGCGGCCGGCTGGGTGTTCGACGCCGGCGTGTTCCTCAGCGAATCCGAGGACTACATCGACCACGTGTTCTGCACGCCCGCCGACGGCTGCCTGAGCCCGCGCGACAAGATCTACGTGAACGTCGGCGAGTCCGCGGCGCACGGCCTGGAGCTCTACGCCTCGCGCGCCGAGGGCGACTTCAGCGTGCGCCCCTACGCCAGCCTGACGTGGATGCGGCGCGAGAACCGCTACGAGACCTTCGAGACCGAGGACACGGGCGTCCCGCCGCTGGCCGGCACGCTCGGCCTCGTCTGGGAGCCGCCGGTCGCGGCAGCCGTCAATGGCTGGCTCGACCTGGCACTGCGCGGCGAAGCCGCCTCGAAGCGCGAGGAGCCCGCGAGCAGCGGGCTGTCGACGCTCGACGAGGACGACGCCTGGCTCACGCTGAACCTGAGCGGCGGCGCGCGCTTCGGCGATGCGCACCGCCTCGCCGTCGTGGTCGAGCTCGAGAACCTGAGCGACGAGACCTATTCGACCTCGGCCGAGAACCTGCTCGCGCCGGGCCGCAGCGTATCGGCGCGGGTTACACTGGCGCT
>CAYXJM010000162.1:0-4094 GCA_964465455.1 uncultured Klebsiella sp. | reverse complement strand
TTCCGTCCCTTCTTCCTCGGCGCCGGCGTGTTCGCGGTCGTGTCGATGACGGCATGGCTGGCGATCTACGCCGCGTGGTATCAGCCCGCGATGCAAGGCATCGGCGCGAGCCAGTGGCACGCGCACGAGATGATCTACGGCTACACGATGGCCGTCATCGCGGGCTTCCTGCTGACCGCCATCCGCAACTGGACCGGCATCCCGACGCTCGCGCGCGCCCCGCTCGCGGCGCTGGTCGCCTGCTGGGCCGTCGCGCGGCTCGCGCTGCTCGCGGGTACCGCCTTCATCGCGCTGGCGGCCGTGGCCGACCTGCTGTTCGCCGCCCTCCTGATCCCGGCCTGCGCCGTGCCGATCGTGCGCGCGCGCCAGTGGCGCCAGATGGCCGTGCTGTCGAAGCTCGTGCTGCTCGGCATCGGCAACGCGCTGTTCTACGCCGGCGTCTTCGGCATGCTCGACGAGGGCGTGCGCTGGAGCCTGTACGGGGCCTTCTACGTGGTGATCGCGCTGATCCTCACCATGGGCCGGCGACTGATCCCGCTGTTCACCGGCAACGGCGTCGAGCCGAAGGTGACGCTGCCGAATTCGCTCTGGCTCGACATGTCGAGCCTCGTGCTGCTGGTGGTGTTCTGGATCGCGGAGGTCTTCCTGCAGCGCCACGGCGTCGCCGCCGCGGCGGGTGCGCTGCTGTTCGCGGTCAACGCCGTGCGGCTCGCGCTGTGGTACACGCCGGGCATCTGGAGCCGGCCGCTGCTGTGGAGCCTGCACGCGGCCTTCGCGCTGGTTGCCGCCGGCTTCCTGCTGCACGCGCTGGGCGCGGTGACGGGCCTCAACCCCTCGCTCGCGCTGCACACCCTGGCGGTGGGCGGCGTCGGCCTGGTGACGCTGTCGATGATGGCGCGCGTCTCGCTGGGTCACACCGGACGCAGCGTGCACGCGCCGCCGCGCATCGTGCTGCTGCCGTTCGGGCTGCTGCTGCTCGCCACGGCGCTGCGCGTGCTCGGCCCGCTGCTGGCGCCCGCGGCCTACACCACGTGGATCCTGCTGGCGCAACTGGCATGGATCGCGGCGTTCGGCGTGTTCAGCATCGCGTGGCTGCCGGTGCTCGCGCGTCCGCGCGTGGACGGCGCGCCCGGCTAGCGGCCCGCCCGGGGGGAAGGATCAGCCGGCCTCGGCTGCGCGCACGATGACGCTGGCGCCGGGCGCGGCGATCGCCGCCCGCAGCAGCGGCGCGATGCGCGGCAGGTCGCCCTCGAACTTCGCGAGGTTGCCGGCACGAAAACGAGGGAGCAATACATCCACCGGGTCCAGCGGGCCGCGAAAGCCGCTGTGCACCACGACCTCCGCCACCCACTCGCAGTTGCGCATCCCGTAGCGTCGCTCCCCGCCCCAGGCGTGGCCACCCTCCGGGAGCAACTGCTCCAGCGTGACGTCGATGCCGCCGATCGAATACTGGGTCATGTCACTGCGCTCCGGTCGCCGCCGCGGCGACCCACTTGATCTGTCACCCGGACCCAAGCACAACTCATACCCATACGCATGGAAGTCTAGGAATCAAGGAGTTAGCGACGCCCTCGGTGCCATCAGGGATGTCGCGTGTAAATTTTCCTGACGCACGTGCCTGCCGCCGGTCCGCGGCGCCTGCGTCGAGGCGCGCCGCGCGGGACTACCTCCCCCGGTGCACCGCGGGGCGGCGGAACAGGAAGCACAGCGGGATCGTGATCGCGGTCAGCCACGCCATCGCGAGGTAGCCGTTCAGGTAGGCGACGCTGGCCGCCTGGCGGGTCAGTTCCGCGTCGAGCGTCATGGCCCCGGCCGTCGTGCCCCAGCTCCAGGCGGCGGGAAGCGATGCCGGATCGGAGAACGGCGTGATCTTCTCGCCGAGCGCGGCGTGCATCGACTGCGTCATCTCCGCCACGCGCGTGAACAGCACCGAGATCCCGATGCTGCCCCCGATGTTGCGCAACAGGCTGAACATGGCGGCGCCCTCGGTGCGCAACCGGGGCGCGAGCGTCGAGAGCGCAATGTTCGTGAGCGGCGCCATCAGCAGCGCCGACCCGAGCCCCTGCGCCAGCCCGATGCGCACGATCGTGGTGGTGTCCACGTACAGGTTGATGGTCGAGGTCTCGTACATCGACAGCGCGAAGATCGACAGCCCCGCCACCATCATCGCGCGCTCGTCCACGCGCCCGACCAGGCGCGACGCGAGCAGCATGCCGGCCATGGCCGCCACGCCGCGCGGCATCATCAGCATGCCCACGGTGTCGACCGGGATGTGCATGAGGTGCTGCAGGTAGGCGGGCAGCAGCGCGAGCTGGGCCATCTGCGACATGGTGCCGAGGCCGATGATCAGCAGCCCCACGACGAGGTTGCGGTCGCGGAACAGCCGCGGCTCGAGGAACGGCGCCCTGGCCGTGAACATGTGCACGAGGAAGAGGTAGAAACACAGCGCGGCGACGGTCGCCTCGACGACGATCTCGAGCGACGCGAACCAGTTCAGCGAGTGCCCGCGATCGAGCATCAGCTGACACGAGCCGATCGCGAGGCTGAGCAGCGCGAATCCGAAGGTGTCGAAGGAGGCGTCGCGCCTGATGCTGCCGCGCGGAACGCATTTCCAGACCCCGAGCAGCGCGAGCAGGCAGACCGGCACGTTGACGAAGAAGACCCAGCGCCAGTTCATGGCCTCCGTGAGATATCCCCCGAGGGTCGGGCCGAGCACCGGGCCGAAGGATGCCCCCATGCCCACCAGGGCCACGGCCTGGCCGCGCTTTTCCGGAGGGTAGTGGTCCATCACCAGCGCCTGCCCGAGCGGGCCGATGCCCGCGCCGAAGGCGCCCTGCAGGAAACGGAACGCGACCATCTCGGCCAGCGACGTCGCCATGCCGCACAGCATCGAGGCGACGAGGAAGCCGCAGATGCAGCCGCCCAGCATGCGCTGGCGGCCGAAGCGCGCGGCGAGGAAGCCGGTCGGCGGTATGAAGATGGCCGTCGCCACGATGTAGGAGGTCAGCACCCAGGCTATCTGGTCCTGGGTCGCCGCCAGCGAGCCCTGGACGTTCGGCAGCACCACGTTTGCCACGGTCGCGTCGAGCGAGACCGTGATCGTCGAGAGCATCACCGTGACCAGCAGCAGCGCGGGATACCTGATGCGCAGGTAGTCCGCGTCGGCGGCGGCGCTCACGGGGTTGCGGCCCCCTCGCGATCCGGCCCGGCGGCGCCGGCTTCGCGACCCGCGCCACCGAGGCCGCCGAGCAGCGCCTTCAGCGTGTGACGGTCGCCGGTGTCTATTGCCACGGTCGCGGTCATCCCGACGCGCAGCGGCGGATCGTCGGCGCGCGGCTCGATCGCGATGCGCACGGGGATGCGCTGCACGATCTTCACCCAGTTGCCCGAGGCGTTCTGCGGCGGCAGCACCGAGAACTCGGCGCCGGTCGCCTGGCTGATGCTCTGGACGCGCCCGTGCCAGCGGCGGCCGGGATAGGAATCGACCTCGACCGTCGCCGCCTGCCCGACACGCACGTGGGCGAGGTCGGTCTCCATGTAGTTCGCCTCGACCCACACGTCGTCGGCGCCGACGACGCTCATCACCGGGCCGCCCGCCGCGACGAACTGCCCGCGCTGCGGCACCTTGCTCGCGATGCCCGCGAAGGGCGCGCGCACCACGGTGTGCTCGAGATCCAACGCGGCGGCGTCGCGGCCGGCGCGCGCGGCCTGGTAGGCCGGGTACTCTTCCAGCGGCAGGTCCGGGTTGCCGTTCAGGCGCGACAGGAACTGCGCGCGCGCCTGCTCCGTGACGCTGATCTCCTGCAGCGCGACGTCGAGCTTGTACTTGACCTCGTCGACGGCGACGCCCGAGTTCAGCTTCTTGCGCGCCAGCTCGGACTGGCGCTCGAATTCACGCGCGGCGAAGGCGCGGTTGGTGTGCGCGAGCTGCAGCTCCTCGTTCTTCTGCCGCAGGCTCGCCTTGATGCTGTCGAGTTCCGTGGCGACCGCCGCGAGCTCGGCATCGGCCCTCGCCAGCGCGATGCGGTAGGGGCGGTCGTCGATGCGGAACAGCTCGTCGCCGGCGCCCACGCGCTGGTTCTCGCGCACGGCGA
>CAYXJM010000161.1:0-6078 GCA_964465455.1 uncultured Klebsiella sp. | reverse complement strand
ACCTCGGCGCGGCGCCCGGCGGCTGGACCTGGATCCTGGCGCGGCGCGGCCTCGCGGTGACGGCGGTCGACCGCGGCGCGCTGAGCGCCGCAGCGCAGCACGCCGGGGCGGTGCGCCACGTCGCCGGGGACGCCTTCCGTTTCCGGCCCGTGCAGCCGGTCGACTGGCTGGTCTGCGACATCGTCGACAAGCCGGCGCGCGTCGCGCAACTGATCGAGCGCTGGTTCCTGAACGGCTGGTGCCGCCAGGCGATATTCAACCTGAAGCTGCCGATGAAGCAGCGCTACCGCGACGCCGCCGTGATGCTCGCGCGCATGGTGAGCGAGCTCGAGGCCGGCGGCGGGCGCGTCGCCTGCTCGGCGCGCCAGCTCTACCACGACCGCGAGGAGATCACCGTCTGGCTGCGCCGCGCCTGAGCGCGTTGCGCCCGGCGCCGGCCTTGGCCGATACTTGCGCCCTTTTTTCGGAGCGAGCCACCATGCAGATCGCCGACGGAACCGTCGCCAGCTTCCACTACACCCTGCGCGGCGAGGACGGCGCCGAGCTCGAGAGCTCGCGCGACGGCGATCCCGTCGCCTACCTGCACGGGCACGGCAACATCCTGCCGGCGCTGGAGGAGCGGCTCGCCGGACACGCGCCGGGCGACACGCTGGCGGTGACGCTGGCGCCCGAGCAGGCCTACGGGCCGCGCCGCGCCGACTCCGTGCAGCGCGTGCCGCTGAAGCACATCCATGCGCGCGGCCGCCTGCAGCCCGGCATGGTGGTCGCGGTGCAGACCGAGCACGGCGCGCGCCAGGTCACCGTGCTCAAGGTCGGCAAGTTCAACGTCGACGTCGACACCAATCACCCGCTCGCGGGCCGCACGCTCAGCTTCGACATCGAGGTGCTCGAGGTGCGCGCCGCGAGCGACGAGGAGATGGCCCACGGCCACGCGCACGGCGCGGGCGGGCATCACCACTGAGCGGCGGCGCGCCGGCTCAACCCCGCGCCGCCTGCACCTGCCCGCGCAGGCGAGCGTACTCGTCGTCGCGGAAGCTGTCCTCCAGCTCCTGGCGCCGCTCCGGGTCCAGCCCGAGCTCGGCGAGCAGCACCAGGCCCAGCTGCAGGCTGTACTCGGTGGTTTCCGGCACCGCGCGCAGCACGCCGTGCGCGCGCAGCAGGTGGGCCTGGTCGTGGTCGCTGGCGCGGGCTATCACGCGCGTCTCGGGGGCCAGTTGCCGCAGGGCCAGCAGCGTGCGCTCGGCCGCGCCGGGGTCGTCCAGCGTGATCAGCGCCAGCGCCGCGTGCTCGGCGTCCAGCGCGCGCAGGATCTCGCTGCGCCCGCAATCGCCGAAGTACACGGGCAGCCCGGCCGCGCGCGCCGCCTCGATCGTGGCGCTGTTCAGGTCGATCGCGCGCCACGGCGTGCCGGTGGCGGCGAGCAGCCGCGAGATCTGCTGTCCCACGCGCCCGAAGCCGCAGATCAGCACCTCGCCGGCCGCACCGTGCCCGGCGCGACCGGCGCCGTCGACGGTCTCGGCCTGGCGGGGCAGCGCGCGCGCGATGCGGGTGCCGAGCTGGTCCGCCAGCGGCGTCAGCAGCATGCTGAGCACCGCCACCTGGTAGAGCAGCTGCTCCTGGCGCGCGTCGACCAGGCGCTCGCCCGCGGCGAGCCCGAACACGATCAGCGCGAACTCGCCGGCCTGCGACAGCAGCAGCGCGCCCTTCACGGCCTCGCCGGCAGGCAGCCGGAACGCGCGCAGCAGCAGCGCGACCAGCAGCGACTTCAGCGCCATCAGCGCCACGGTGACGGCGAACAGCAGCGGGGCGTGGGCCAGCACCGCGGTGCGGTCGATGGACATGCCGACGCTCATGAAGAACAGGCCGAGCAGGATGCCGCGGAAGGGCTGGATGTCGGCGACCACCTGGTGGCGGAACGGCGAGTCGGCGAGCAGCACGCCGGCGAGGAAGGCGCCGAGGGCGAGCGAAGTGCCCGCGTGCTCCATGATCCACGCCGCGCCCAGCACCAGCAGCAGCGCGACGGCCACCAGCGTGTCGGCGTTGCGCTGGGCCGCCATGGCCGGCAGTCCGTGGCGCCAGGCGAGCCGCCCCAGCACCAGCACGGCGGCCAGCGCGCCGAGCGCCTGCAGCAGCGCGAGCAGGGTGCTGCGCTCGCTCTCGCCGTGGCCGGCACCCAGCACGTAGACCAGCGTGATCAGCGGCGCCACGGCCACGTCCTGCAGCAGCAGCACCGCGAACGAGGCGCGCCCGCGCTGGCTCGCGAGCTCGCGCCGCTCGGAGAGCAGCTGCACCACGATCGCGGTGGAGGAGAGCGCGAGCGCCAGCCCGCAGACCGCGGCGCCGGCGAGGCCGAAGCCCGCCAGGTACAGCAGCGCGGCGATCGCGGCGCCGCACGCGAGCAGCTGCGCCGTGCCGAGCCCGAACACCAGCCGGCGCATCAGCCAGAGCCGCGCCGGGCGCAGCTCGATGCCGATCGAGAACAGCAGGAACACCACGCCGAACTCCGCGACCGAGCCGATCAGCTCGTACTCGCGCACCCAGCCGAGCACGGGCGGGCCGATCAGCAGGCCCGCGAGCAGGTAGCCCGAGACGGACCCCGCGCCGAGGCGCTGCATCAGCGGCACCACCAGCACGATGGCGCCGAGCAGGATCAGCGCCTGGCGCAGGAAATCGGTTTCCATCAGCCCGCGCGCCGTGCCGGGCTCATGCGCCGCCGCTCCCGGCGGCGCGGCTCACCAGCACGGTGGCACGCACCGAGGACTGGCCGAAACGCGCCATGCGCGCGAAGGCCGCGCGGTCGATCGGCACGTAGGCCTTGTCGGTGTCGCTCTCGCCGCGTTCCTGCTTGATGTCGGGGTCGTGGATGTAGACGAAGTCGTCGTCGACCGCGGCGACCACCACCCAGTGCGGCGCCTTTTCGCGCGTGAGCCGCCACGAGCTGATCAGCACGATCGGCACCGCCCGCCGCGCGAGGCAGGCGGCCATCTGCTCGACGCCGAGCGGCTGGTAGGAGAGCGGGATGCCGGCCTCCAGCACCTGCTGGTGGTAGTCCTCGTGCACCACGCTCAGCACCTCGCGCTTGGCGGCGTCGCGCAGCCCGTCGATGAACAGCACGCGGTCGTCGTTCAGGTACAGCTCGGCGTGGAAGCCGCGCCGGTGCGCCGCCAGCGCGAGTCCGTGCGGTCCGCAGCCGCCGTGCCCCGAGGTCATGAAGATCGTGGTCGCCTCGCGCCAGAGCCGGAGCTCCTCGCGGCGGTCGATCGGTGCCGCGGGGTCCAGCGCCCGCATCGCCATCAGCAGGCAGGCGGTGCCGCAGGTGAACGGCGTGGTCTGGCTGTAGTACGGCACGAAGAGGTCCGAGCGCGGGCCGGGGTAGAAGCGAATGCGCTTCTCGAAGCGCAACGCCTCCTGGTCGTCCTCGTAGTAGTGCGGGATGGTGCCGAACTGCCGGTAGCCGAGCTTGCGGTAGAGGCGGATGGCGGGCTCGTTGTCGCGGCGCACCTCGAGCCTGAGATAGGCGCAGCCGCGCCGGCGCACCGCGTCCTCGCCGGCCGTCATCAGCGCCTCGGCGATGCCCTGGCCGCGCGCGGCGGCGTCGACGCAGATCGAGTAGAGGCGGGCGAGGCGGGTGCCGCGGTGCTTCAGCAGCAGGACGTAGCCGGCGAGGCCGCGCGGCGTCTCGGCGACCAGCAGGTAGTCGGTGTCGTTCTGCAGGAAGCGGCGGAAGCTGCGGCGGCTGACACGGTCGGTGTCGAACGAGGCGTCCTCCAGCCGCACCAGCTCGTCGAGGTCCTCGAGCGTGGCCTCGCGCAGCGTCGCCGCGGGCGCGGGGCGCGCGGCGGGGGCGGACACGTGCTCCGGCTCCTCGGCTGTCATGCGGTCACTCCCTCGCGGCTCTCACCCGGGGGGGCAGTCTAGCGGCGCGCCAGCGCGCAGGCAAAACCGGGAATTTGCGCCCCGCCGCTGTTTCCCCCGGGCCGCTCTGCTACCATCGCGGCCACTTTCCCCACATGCCACCGCGCCGCCGTGCTGAAGATAGTCGTCGACGACCTTTCCGACTGGGGCCCGTTCTTCCCCAGCGAGCATGTCATGGCCTTCGCCGACTACCTCGCGCTGGCCGAGGAGCCGCTGAAGCAGCCGCTCAGGATCATCAACCTGTGCCGCAGCGACCGTTACCTCTCGCGCGGCTACTACTGCTCGCTGCTCGCCGAGGCGCGCGGCCACCGCGTGCTGCCGAGCGTCGCGACGCTGAACATCCTGCGCAACCGCAAGCTGTTCATCCTCGAGTTCGACGACCTCGAGGAGCGCGTCGACCAGCTGGTGGCCGAGCACTCGCCCGAGCGCCTCGAGTCGTTCAGCGTGAAGAGCTACTTCGGCACCGTGCGCGAGGAGATCCTGGCGCCGCTCGCGCGCGACCTGTTCGAGCGCTTCGCCTGCCCGATCCTCGAGATCGAGTTCCGCAAGAAGGCGCGCTGGGAGATCGCGGCGCTGACGCCGCTCGCGCCGAACGAGCTGAGCGACGACGAGCAGACGTTCTTCGCCGAGGCGCTGGAGCGCTACAGCCGGGTCGTGTGGCGCCGCCCGCGCGAGCGCACGCGCTACCGCTACGACATGGCGATCCTGGTCGACCCGCAGGAGCCGACGCCGCCGAGCGATGCGAAGGCGATCAAGCACTTCATGAAGGCCGGCAAGCGCCTCGGCATCGCGGTCGACCTGATCAAGCGCAGCGACTACGGCCGGCTGCAGGAATACGACGCGCTGTTCATCCGCGCCACCACCGCGATCGACCACTTCACGTTCCGCTTCGCGCAGAAGGCCGAGTCCGAGGACATGGTCGTGATCGACGACCCGACCTCGATCCTGCGCTGCACCAACAAGGTCTACCTCGCCGACCTGCTGCGCATGCGCAAGATCCCCGCGCCCGACACGCGCATCCTGGTCCGCCAGCCGCAGGCGCGCATCATGGCCGCGCTCGCCGGGCTCAGCTTCCCGATGGTGCTGAAGATCCCCGACGGCTCCTTCTCGAAGGGCGTGGTCAAGGTGCGCAACGAGGAGGAGCTGCAGGAGACGCTGCGCGACCTGTTCCGGAAGTCGGCGCTGCTGCTGGCACAGGAGTACCTCTACACCGACTACGACTGGCGCATCGGCGTGCTGAACAACCGCGCGATCTTCGCCTGCAAGTACTTCATGGTGCGCGACCACTGGCAGATCTACCGCTACGGCGCCGAGGGCGGCGTCGACAGCGGGCATTTCCAGACGCTGCCGACGCACGAGGTGCCGCGCGCGGTGATCGAGACGGCGCTGCGCGCCACGCGACCGATCGGCAACGGCCTCTACGGCGTCGACATCAAGCAGAGCGGCGAGCGCATCGCGGTGATCGAGGTGAACGACAACCCGAGCATCGAGTTCGGCGTCGAGGACCAGTACCTGGGGCTCGAGCTGTATCACCTGATCATGGAAGACTTCCTGCGCCGCCTCGACGAGCAGCGCGCGAACCGTCCGCGCTGAACGCCGCGGCAGGGCGATGCCGCCCGTGCGCCGCCGCCGCGCGGGCCGCGTTGACAAGGCGCGCCGCGCGCTCCTACCGTGCGCCGATGTCCGCTGTCCCTCCCCCCGTTCCCGCGTCGCGATGCGCCGGCCCGCTGCGCGACGAGGCGCTGCACGCGCGGCTGGCGGAACTGTCCGCGGTGCTCGGCGCGCACGAGGGGCTGTGGCGCGCCATCGCCTTCCGCGCCCCCGTGCTGCCCTGGGAGGCGGAGCTCCCGGGGCTCGCCGCCGCGCTGCGCGCGCTGCCGCTCGAGGCGGCCGAGGCGCTGCACGCCGATCCGTCGGCCGCCGGCGACTGGCTCGCACGCTGGCTGCCGGTCGGCGAGTGGCGCCCGCTGGGCGCGATCGGGGCGTGGCCGCGGCAGGCGCTCGCGCCGTGGCCGCACGGGTTCCAGCGCGACGTGCCGGGGCGGAAGTGGGCGCAGATCGAGGCCTTCGCCGCCGCAGTCCGCGACGAAGGCCACGAGTGCATCGACTGGTGCGCCGGCAAGGGGCACCTGGGGCGCGCCGTGTCGCAGCAGTGGGACCGGC
>CAYXJM010000160.1:0-6093 GCA_964465455.1 uncultured Klebsiella sp. | reverse complement strand
GAACCCTGCGCGGCTGCTGATCTGCGAAGGATGGGCGACCGGCGCCACGCTGCACGAGGAAACCGCGCACCCGGTCCTGTGCGCCATGTACGCCGGTAACCTGCTGCCCGTGGCCACGGCGGCGCGCACCGCATGGCCCGGCGCCGAGCTGGTGATTGCAGCCGACAACGACCGCCACACGGCGGGCAATCCGGGAGTCACCAAGGCGACCGAAGCGGCGACGGCAACCGGGGCGCGGCTGATCGTCCCGGAATTCCCGGCCGGGGCACCCGGAACCGACTTCAACGACTTGGTGGCGCTGCGGCGCGGGGAGCGTGCCGCATGAGCGCCGCCGAAGGCCCCGCACTGGCTGAAATACTCAATCGCACCGAAGAGCCCACGCCGCGCGTGGTGCCCGATCCGCCCGAAGCTGAGCGCCCCTGTTGGCGCGTCTACGACGACTGGACGCAGCGCACCGAAGAAGGCGGCAGGCGCCGGCCCGGCGTCTATCACCACGGCATGAGCGCCGCGAAGAAGGACGCGCCCTCGGTCCCGCTCGATACGTGGATATGTGGCCCGCTACACGTCGAAGCGCAGACCTCCGACGCCAGCGACAACAATTATGGGCGCCTGCTCCGGTTCAAGACCACGCAACAACGTTGGCGCACCTGGGCCATGCCAATGGAACTGCTCGCGGGTGACGGGGCCGAACTGCGCCGCGAGCTGTTGTCGATGGGACTGGAGATCGACCCGCAGCAACGCTACGCCCTCGCGCGCTACCTGCAAGACCGGCCCCCACGCAAGCGCGTACGTTGTGCCTTGCAGGTCGGATGGTGCGGCGCCTCATTCGTGCTGCCCGATGCCGTGATCGGGCCGGACGCCGGAAGCGTGATTTTCCAATCTGGCGAACGGGCACACGAAGAGCATGGGCAGGCCGGCACGCTGATCGGCTGGCAGGAGGAAATTGCAGGCCGCGCACCGGGCAATCCGCTGTTGCTGCTCGCGCTGTCCGCCAGCTTCGCGGGTCCGCTGATGAAGCGCACCAACTCCGAAGGCGGCGGGCTGCACTTCGTGGGCGACTCTTCCACCGGGAAAACCACGATGTTGGAAGCGGCTTGCGCCACCTGGGGTGGGCCGAACTACCGCCGAAGCTGGCGCGCAACCGCGAACGGCATGGAAGGGGCGGCGGCGCTGTTCAATGACTGTCTGCTTGCCCTGGACGAAATCAGCGAGTGCGATCCGCGCGAGGTGGGCGCCATCGTCTACGCGCTCGGCAACGGGCGAGGGAAGCAACGGGCCAGCCGGTCGGGCGCCGCCCGGTCCGTGACCCGCTGGCAGGCGTTCATCGTGTCCACGGGCGAGCGCACCATAGGCACCACGATGACCGAAGGCGGGCACCGCACGAAGGCGGGCCAGTCGGTACGGCTGCTCGATATGCCCGCCGGCCGGCGCTTCGGCTGCTTTGATGACCTGCACGGCTTCGCGACCGGAACAGCGTTGTCCGACGCCATCAAGCGGGCGGCGGTCACGCACTACGGCCGGGCCGGCCGGGCCTACCTGGACCGACTGGCGCACGACGCGCGCGATATGGCCGCCACGCTCGAAGAGTTCAAGGCGCTGCCGGCCTTCAATCCCGACGATGCCGAGGGCCAGGACAAGCGAGCGGCAGGCCGGTTCGCGCTGCTCGCGCTGGCGGGCGAGCTGGCGACGGAGTACGGCATTACCGGATGGCCGGAAGGCGCCGCCGCTGATGCCGCGACGCAAGCCTTCGTGGCGTGGCGCGCGATGCGGGGCAAGGGCAACGACGAACGCCGCCAAGTGCTGGACAAGCTGGCCGGCTTCCTCGAACGCCACGGGGACAGCCGCTTTTCCGACTGGACGACGGACAACGCGCAGGTCCGCGACCGCGCCGGATGGTGGAAGGACGAGGACGGCGGACGCGTCTACCTGTTCAATTCGGACGGACTGCGCGAAGCCCTCAGAGGTTTCGACTTCGGCCGGGCACTCGATCTGCTGGAAGAAGTGGGAGCGATCCCGAAGGGTGGCGCGGACGGCAAGCGGTCACGGCCGATCCGCATCAGCGGCCGCACGGTAAGGCTTTACCCCGTCAGCGCGGACCAACTGACGGAGGCATGGCCGTGAGTGTCGAAAGCCTGCTGGCGCGGCTACGCAGCGACTCACACGCGCAGGACGGGGTTATAGGGGTTACAGGGATGCAGCCCTACGGCGGCGCGGCTTCGGGCTGTAACCCCGTCGAACCGCAAGGGGTTACACGGGTTACGGCGGATGGCTGCGGCCCGGCAAATGTAACCCCTGCAACCCCGCCGGAATCTCAGGGGTTACAGCCTGAGCCTTACGGGCAAGCGGCTTGCACCCTTGTAACCCCTGTAACCCCAGAAAACGCAGATGGACGGGGCGATGCCGGCGCATGGCTGGCGTCCGTGGCCGCTCACCTGGACACCACACCGGCCGCGCTGCTCGCCGCTGGCTTGATCCTGCCCGACGAGGTGACAGGATATGCCGACAGTGTCCCGGCAGTCATCGCGGAAGCGATCCGCCGCGCGCATCCCGGACTTTTCCCAGAGCGGGCTACCTACGACCGGAGGCATTGTCGGACGTGCCTGCATCGGAGCGGCTACCACTGCCGGGCTCGGCACCTATTCGTGATGGACGATCTGCCGCGGCGGTGCTCCCATTACGCGCCGAAGCCGGATGAACCTGATCAGCGGCCCGGCTGCGAACTGTGGCCGGCGATGAAAACTGACTCCGCTGACGGACGGGCAGCAGAGTACGCGAGGACACCAGAATGACGCTGACCCAAAAGCAGGTGAAATTCATCGAGGCCTACCTGGCCACCGGCAATGCGACCGAGGCAGCCAAGACGGCGGGATACTCGGGAAATCGAGTGACGCTGGGCGCCGTCGGAGGTGAAAACCTGAAAAAACCTCTGATCGCGGCCGAGATCCGCCGTCGTCAGGCAGAAATCCGCGAACGCTCGAATATCACGCTCGAGGCGAAGCGGCTGAAGCTCTGGGAGATAGCCCAACAGTGCAAGGTCGATCGCCTGGACGTCGCGATCCGGGCGATTCACGAACTTAACGTTATGGACGGCGACATTGCGGATGCCCGACCGACGCAGCGGGGGTCGTTCGAGGACCTGCTGCGCGCGGTGTTGGGGGCGACCTGATGCCGTGCCGGGCGCATCACCGCACGGGCCGGTGCAGAACCCGCGTTAAGTGTGGATCAACCTGCGCCGAGGGATCGGCGCCGTGGCTGTAATCCCGGTGGCGGCGGTAGAGATGGCCGCGCGGCCCATGCGGGCGCTGACCGGGGCGTCGATGGACCTGTATCGGGGGCTGCTCACGGGCGAGCAGGAGCCCGTACCGGCGGCAGCTGCCGGCTGGCGCAGCCCCGTCGTCTCCCGCCCCAGCCGCCTCCTCGAGCGCCATCGAGCGGCCCGGAGCGGTTGTGCGTCAGGCCGTCAGTGACCAGGCGCGCGCTGAGGGATTCGTGCGCGACAATCGCGCTCCGCGCAGCGACGCGCGCAACATCAATCGCCCCATGCCGATCCGCGGCAGTGACATGAAGTACGGCGACACCCCGGTGATCGAGCGGTCCGGCGCGAATGGCGAGCGATCCTTCGCCGATACCGATGGTGTGGCCGGCGCGAACCCGGCGATGGGCGGAGCCAGTCGGCCCGGCGTTCTGGGTGCGAATCCAACCACTGGCCGCTTGTATGACTCGGCAGCCGAAGCCGAGCGTGTGGCACGGGCGAGAGAGGAGTATCGGGCGAATACCACGATGGACGACGGCACGCGGGTATTCGGCCGTGGCGCGCAGGTGTGAACACGAACCAGCAGCGGCACCACGCACGCCTCGACGCGCTGGCGCGCGGTGCCGGCGAGGCGGTCACGCGCTCGATGATGACCACCGCTGAGCGCGCCCAGTACGACCGCCAGAACGCTGGCTCCGCGCAGGATCCGCTGAAGGCCTACGAGATCGACCAGGTGACGGCGGCTGATAGCGCGAAGGCGCAGGCGCAGTCGCTCCGGGACTTGCGCAGCGACGCCCTCGCGCGCGCCGGCCTCCAGATCAAGCAGCGTGCCGCGGACGGCGCGGCGCTTGCGGCCACCGAGATGGGCACAGCGGCGAACGTTAAGCGGGCCGGCGACATTGCCGCTCAGCTGTTCCCCGATGAGCCCGAGCCGCAGAGTGCCCTGGCGGCGATCCTGGAGGCGGCGCTCATGGCCGGCCGGGGCAATGAGCTCGCCACACTTGCCGCGGGGCACCGGCAGAAGATCGCCGAAAAGGTGGCCAGTCTGCCAGAAGGTGCAATCTTCTATCCCGGCGCCTTCCTGATGGAGCTCGCCGGGCAAGAGAAAGATCGTGACGAGATCAACTCCGTTTTCGACGAAATGGGGATCTGAGTCCGTGGCGGCAGTCTGGGCGCGGCGCTGACTGATTTGATCAGAGTCAGCGCGCGTCGTTACACTGTTCAGGAGCCTCGCAATTGGCGGACATCCCTGGGTAATCGCAGCCCAAACCGTTCGCCGAAAGCGAGGCTTTTTTGCGCTCAGATACCGGCGTCTCGAAGGCATTCTGCGCCGCGCTGAAACGAGACGTCAGGCGTCGCGTCTCGCTCCAACCACTTCACTCGACACTCTGTTGAATACGTCTACATAGAACGCCAAGGCAAGCTCCGCGATTACGCGGGGTTCAGCTTTTCCGTTCCCCAGCAGATGCTCAATTGAATTCCCGAGGTGCGATCGGGGCGGGTTATATGTGACTCCACGATTCCTAACAGGCAAGAGTGGGCGATCCCAAGGCTGCCAACTGATGTGTATGTCTGCGCCAGTTCGATCGACTTTAAGCTTTGCATCCCAATCAGTAGCTAGCTGTTGGATGCTGTGCTCGTCAGCGTTTCTTGCGTGTCTCAAATACAGCAGAACCGGGTCAGTCTTTCGAAGAAAGGAAATTTCAGACTCAATCTTTCCCCATCCGGTGAGGTGCTTAACTGCGACTCGTGTCTTTGTCCAAAACCTTTCAATGTGGCGAAGAAAGTCGCGCCACGCTCTCTCGTAATCAGACAGATCGCCAAGGCCAATCTTCACCATCTGTCGATACGCGAAATCCGCGAGAAAGAGCTCTTCAAAGGCATATCGCAGCGGATGCTTGACAAGAAGTTTGCGTGTATGGACGAGTGACATAGCTACCTAGCCCGTGTTTTCGGCGAGATTCAGAGTGTAGTAAAAGGCCGAATCTCTCACAAAATGGCGCGTTGCACGATTCGTCCAATTGCATCATACATGGCAAATTATGCTGCCCAATATCGTCCTTCTTGCGGCCGCACGCGGCCAACCGCGCCGAGCATTTCGAGCATCATCGGCAGCTGCCGCTTCCACGGCCCGCGCGCCGTGAACCGCGCCTCGATCTCGATGAGCGATAGCCCGGCCGGATTGGCGGCGATCACGTCAGCGACTGCGCGCACCTGCTGCACCGTGTCCTTCGGCCAGGGCGTGGGCTTGGCAGCGGCCGCGGGCGGCGCGGTTTTCTCGTCGTCCTCCTCGGCAGTCACTTCCATCTGCTCCTGCTCGGGGGCAGCGTGCGCCTGCGGATTCTGGAATTCGGGCCGCAGCCATCGCACCAGACCGCGCGCTTCCTCGGCGGCACGCTCCGCATTCAGTGCCACCAGCCGCTCCAGCACGGCCTCGTCGAAAGCTCGCTTGGCGTCCTTCCTCGTCTGCGCGGCAGGCGGCGGCGTGTTGCCATGCGCGATCTGGAGTAGCGGCAGCAGGTCGCTCCAGCCGTAGGAGTCGAGCACCGCCAAATCGATCTCATCGTGGATCTGGCGGAGGTGAGGTGGCAAGGGTCGTCGCACGTTGGCGTAGCCAATATGGGTCATGATGTATGTGTGTCCGTTCGTTTATAGTCTCGCGGCCGGAGACAAAAACACAGCGAGGTCCCTGGACCATGCGGATAATCCAACGGCTCGGCAGCATCGGTGTTGCGCTGCTTATTCCCATCGTCCTCAGTACGGGAGCCTTCGCCCAAACAGATTCCCCGGTGAACATCAACGCGGCCGACGCGGCGACGCTCGCGAAGGCCATTGACGGC
>CAYXJM010000159.1:0-6122 GCA_964465455.1 uncultured Klebsiella sp. | reverse complement strand
GTCGAATCCCACACCTCGCCGTCTTCCTCGACGAATCCCCCGCTCACGAAGCGCGAACTGAAGCTCGCGCGCAGCCACCCCGGCGCGGGCCGCGCGCGCAGGTGCACGGTCAGCTCGACGGTCGGCGTCCACGCCACCGGCAGGTTCGCGTTGAACGAGGTCGGCGGAAAGGAATCCACGGCGAGCAGCAGGCCCAGGGTGTCGACGGGCTCGCCGGCGCCGAAACGGAACCAGCCGCGCACGCGCAGCAGCCCGCTCGGCTTGCCGCTCGCGAAGCCCGCGTCCTCGGGGTGCAGCCGCAGGTCGACGTTGCCGAACAGCGCCGGCGCGCCGGTCTCGACGCGATGCCCGAAGCACGCCTCGGGCGGCGGCAGATCCGGCGGCGCGGACTCGATGCGCTCGACGCCGGCCGCGGACTGCTCGAGGTTGCCGAAAGTCCCGAGCACCTGCAGCAGCCGCCTGCCGTCTGCGTGCATCGCCGCGGTCGCGACGCTGAAGCGCTTGCCCTGTTTCACCACGTCCACGTCCACGCTCACCGCGCCCGCGCGCCCCGGAGCGAGGTAATGGGCCGTGATCGTGACCGGATCCGGGCGCCCGGTCGCGGCCGCCATGGCGCGCGCCGCGATCGCGAGCATGTAGCCGCCGTTGGCATTGCCGCCGACGTCCCAGCCGCTGGCGAGCACGCCGCGGTAGGCACCCTGCGCGACGTGCTCTACGGCGGTGTCCGCACCGAAGCTCGCCATCCGCGGGTCAGCCGCGCAGGAACCAGCCGACCAGCGCGCCGACCAGCAGCACGAGGTTGGCGAGCAGCGCGATGCCGAAGCCGGCGGAGCGCTTCTCCGCCGCGCGCGCGTAGCCGAGCGCGTACAGGATGCGCCCGATCACCCACACCAGGCCCGCGACGCCCGCCCACCGATCGCTCACCAGCGCGGCGAAAATCCACAGCGAGGGCAGGAACAGCACCAGCTGCTCGAGGGTGTTCTGCTGGATGCGGAACGCGCGCTCGAACTCGGGCGCGCCGGTGGTGGCCGGGGCCTTCACGCCGTACTTGAGGCGGGCCTGCCCCGTCTTCAGCGTGACCCAGAAATACACCAGCAGCGCGAGCAGCGTGACGCCGCTGCTCCAGTGGAAGGCGTCGATCGGCATCGAGCATGCTCCTTGTGACGGGATTGGCGTTCGGGCCGGATTCTAAGTCCTCCTCCGTGCATTGTCTCCACGGCGCGCCTATCTTTGCCGGCATCGTCACCATTGCGGAACCTCACCATGAGCGACGCCTTCGTGGTCGTGCTGCCCGAGCGCGTGCTTCTCGCGAAGAACAGCCATCGCGATCCCGGCGAGGCCCAGGCGCCCGACTGGCTGCCGGCGCGCGAGCACGCCGCGGACAGCGCGTACGCGCTGCTCGCGAGCCGGCCGCAGGGGACGTGGGGCGCGGAGATGGGCGCCAACGAGCACGGCGTCGCGATCGCCTGCGTCACGCACGCGGCACGCGCCGGCGCCACCGCGGACGCCCTGCCCGCGCCGGATCTGCTCCGCCTGGCGCTGGAGCGCGCCGCCAACGCCGAGGAGGCGGTGGACGTGATCGCGGCGCTGCGCGAGGCGACTGCGGACGTCGGTCACCACGGCTTCCTGGCCGCGGACTGCTGCGAGGCCTGGCTGCTCGAGTGCGCAGGGCGCGACAGCCGGCGCCGGCGCATCGATCACGGCGTGTGCGCGATCTCCGGCGCGCTCCCGGTGCGCGCGCCTCTCGCCCGCTCGCCACGCCTGCAGGACTGGATCGGTGCGACGCGCGCGCGCCACGCCAGGCTGCAGGCCCTGGCGAGCACGGTCGTCGACGCGTCGTCGGCCGCCGCCGCGCTGGCCGACCACGGCGGCAGCACGCCGCGCTACGGACGCCTCGCCGGCGCGCCCGCGGCCCCCTGCGTGCACGCGGGAGGCTGGCTCTGCGCGTGCCAGACCACGGCGAGCTGGATCAGCGAACTCACGCCGGACGGCGTCCGTCACTGGGCCACCGGCACCGCGGCGCCGTGCCTGAGCGTTTTCCGCCCGCTGGCGCTCTCGCGCCCGCGCCGCGACAACCTGTGGTGGCGTTTCGAGCGGCTGCACCGGCACGTGCTGCGCGACCCGGCGTCGCTGCCGCCCTCCTTCCACGCCGACCGCGCGCGCACGCAGGCGGCGATCTTCGCCGATCCCGTCGCCGGCTGGGATCTCGCGGAGGACTGGCTCGAGCGCTGGGAGGCGCTGGCCGGACGTCCCTGCCCCGACCGGCGCCCGGCCTGGCTGCGTCGCTGCTGGCAGCGCGAGGAGGCGCCTCAGGGTTCGAACTTCGCCAGGTAGCGCTCGACCAGCGCCCGCATGCCCGCGTGACTGCGGGTGATCCCGAGCGCGCTCTCCAGCGCGATCCCTCGGGCGATGGACTCGAGGACGACGGCCAGCGCCTCCGGCGGATACTCCTCGAGATCGAAGCCCGCCGACTGCAACACCTGCTTGAACACCTCGGCCTGCATGGTCCGCATGCGTCGATTGAGCCGGATGATCTCGGCCCCGATGTCCTTGCGGTGATTGGCGAGGGCGAGGAACTCGGTGGTCAGCGCCGCCGTTTCCGGGTTGCTGCTGATGTCCCACAACCCGCGCAGCGGCGTGTCCGAGGCCAGCGTGCGCGCGAACTGGACCAGGTAAGCATCCGTCAACCGGTGCAACAGCGCGAGGAACAGCTCGTCCATCGTGCGGAAGTAGTAGTGCACCAGTTGTGGCTTGAGCCCGGCCCGCTCCGCGATGCGCCGCGACGTCACGGCCGCGTAGCCCTCCTCGCGCATGACCTGTTCCGCTGCCTCGAGCAGCGCCTGTCGCGTCCTTGAGTTCTCGGCCCCGATTCTGCGCCCTGACACGTCGTGGATGCTCTTTCCCTGTCGATGGCCAGTGTACAGCAGCGATGCTCGTCGACAACGCAATGCTGAGCACTCTGATAGCGATCTTCCCGCGACCGGATTACGAAAATTTCATCGCCTGGCCGCCCGAAAAGGCACGATCGGGCCGTTTCCACCGGGTTCCCAAACCGCTTTGCTGTGCAGTAAATTAGCATCCAAACCGATCGTTACGGGAGCCAGAGGATGTCGACAGTCGTCGTGACCGACAGGAAGTGCGTGGAACAGGCCCTGGAGATCCGGCCGGGCCTCACGCTGATGCAGACCATTACGGATGCCGGTATCAGCGACCTGCTCGCGCTCTGCGGCGGCGTTTGCTCGTGCGCGACCTGCCACGTGTACGTGGACGGAAGCGCCGCGTCGGCGCTCGCGCCCATGAGCGAGGACGAATCCAGCCTGCTCGACGGCAGCAGCCATCGCCGGAGCAACTCGCGCCTGTCGTGCCAGATCCGGATGTCGCCCGCGCTCGACGGCCTGCGCGTCACCATCGCACCCGAGGACTGAAAAGGAGAGCACCATGACGACACAAGCCTTCACGGAGCGCGACTACTTCACCGACCCTGCCGTGCTGCTGGATCCCTACGGCTATTTCGAGGAGATGCGGCCCCGCGGCCCGGTCTGCCAGCTGCAGACCCACGACTGCCTGCTGGTCACCGGCTACGAGGAATGCCTGGAGGTGCTCAGGAATCCCATCGACTTCTCCTCGCTGAATTCACTGGCCAGCTCCGCCTTTCCGCTGCCGTTCACGCCCGAGGGAAGCGACATCGGCGCGCAGCTCGAGGCGCATCGCGACCGCTACGTCGGCGGAAACCTGGTGGTCACCTACGACGACGAGCGTCACAACAATGTCCGCTACCTGGTGAGCCGGATGTTCACGCCGTCGCGACTGAAGGCCAACGAGGCGTTCATGCGCGATTACGCCGGCCAGCTGGTCGGCAAGGTGGTCGCCAACGGACGCTGCGAGCTGGTGAAGGAGGTCGCGACGCCGTACGTGACCATGGTGATCGCCGATCTGCTCGGCGTGCCGCCGCAGGATCGCGTGCTGTTCGAGCAGCAGATCGCCCAGGGCCAGACGGTCGGCAGCATCGAGAATCCCGACAGCCCGACCGACATGTCCGTGCTGGAGTTCATGGGCGGCCATTTCGCCCGCTACCTGCAGGAGCGCGCGGAGAATCCCGGGCACGACCTGCTGTCGGAACTGGTCACGATCGACTATCCCGACGGATCGCGCCCGGACCTGATCGAGCTGATCAGCCTCGCGGTGTTCATGTTCGCCGCCGGCCAGGATACGAGCGCCAAGCTGCTCGGCAACTCCATGCGCTATATCGTGGACACGCCCGGCCTGCAGCAGCAGTTGCGCGACGACCGGCAGCTGATCCCGTGGATGCTCGAGGAGGTGCTGCGCCTCGAGGGCTCCACCAAGGCGACCCACCGCGTGGCGCGCCGCGACACGCAGATCGGTGGCGTGAAAGTCCCCGCCGGCAAGGCGGTCATCGTCGCCCTTGCCGCCGGCAACCGGGATCCGCGGCGCTGGGGCGCGGATGCCAACGAATTCAAGCTGAAGCGCCAGGGAATCCGCGAGCACATCGCGTTCGGCCGGGGGGCGCACACCTGCGCCGGCGCTCCGCTCGCGCGCGCCGAGGTCGCCACCATCCTGAACAGCTTCCTCGATCTCACGTCCGACATCGCCATCTCCGAGGCGATTCACGGCAAGCGCGGGGCGCGCCGTTACCAGTTCGAGCCCTCGTTCATCATCCGGGGTCTCGACAACCTGCACCTGGAACTGCAGGGCCGTTGAGGCCCTGCGCGTTCCGCATCGAAAAACCCGGGGAGACATGCAGATGCCGGCAGTGGCCGACGTATCCAGCCGATCCATCACTGAACTCACGTCGCTCGCCGGCCGCGCCGCCGTCGTAACGGGCGGCGGACGCGGCCTCGGCAAGGCCATCGCCCGGCGCCTCGCGGAAGCCGGCGCCGACGTGCTGATCGGCGACATCGACGAGACGCTCGCCCGCCAGGCCGCCGCAGACCTCGATGGCGCCGGTGCGTCGCGGGTGCTCGGCACCGCCATGGACGTCACCGACTCGACGACCGTGAAAGCCGCGGCGGATCTCGCCACCCGGGAATTCGGTCGTATCGACATCTGGGTCAACAACGCGGGCATCTTTCCCTGCGTCCCGCTGCAGGAGATGAACGACGAACTCTGGGACCGGGTGCTCGCCGTCAACACCCGCGGCGTGTTCGCAGGGGCCCGCGAAGCCGCCCGCTGCATGCGGGCCGGGGAACGCGGCGGCGTCATCGTGAACGTCGCCTCCACCGCCGGCTTCAAGGGTGTCGCTCCGGGCCTTGCGGCCTACGTGTCGTCCAAGCACGCGGTGCGCGGCATGACCCGCCAGCTGGCACTGGAACTCGCGCCGGATGCGATCCGGGTGCTCGGCGTGGCACCCACGTTCTGCGTGACCGAGGGGAACCTGCTGGCGATGTCGGCGAGTCCCGATCACCCCGTCAGCGCCGAGGACATTCCCGCCATGCTCAGCAGCCGCCTCGGGCGCGTGGGGGTTCCCGACGACGTCGCGCGCGCGGTGCTCTTCTGCGCCTCCGACATGTCCCTCTTCATGACCGGCAGCACGCTGCTGGTCGATGCCGGCGAGACGATCTGATCTCTCGCCGGCGCGGCGCTCAGAGATGCGCCAGCAGGAACTCCCGCATCGCCGCCACGGCTTTCGCAAAACCCGCGCCCGCGTAGGGCACGAAGTGGTCGCCCTCGACGAGCTCCAGCCGCTTCGGCTCGCCGGCACGCTCGAAGCTCTGCAGGGCGCCCTGCGTCGGCGCGAGCCGGTCCTCGCTCGCGACCACCATCAGCAGCGGCGTGGGCGCGACGTGGCTCGCGCAGACGCCGGGATCGAAGGCCGGCACCGTGCCGAAGCAGTTGCGCAGCGTCACGCGGTTCTGCCAGCCCGAGCCCGGTGCGCCGCCCACGCGCAGGAACCACTCGCTCGCCTCGGCGAAGTCGAGAAAGGCCGGCAGGTCCACGCCCCGCTCCGGCACCACCGCCAGCGGGCCCATCGCCTCGCCCGCCGCGTCGGCCGGCCCGCCGCCGCCCTCGTCGAGCAGTGCGGCGCGGATCGCCGCGAACGCGCCGGGATCCGCCAGGCGCTGCGCGGTGTCCGGCAGGCTGGCGAAGGGCACGTTCGCGACCAC
>CAYXJM010000158.1:0-6184 GCA_964465455.1 uncultured Klebsiella sp. | reverse complement strand
CCCGATTCGCGTCCAGGGGGCTTGCGCAAAACCATAGAACCTTCAGCCGGACATTCTGCGGCTGAACGCCGGACCTGCGGGCCCGCTCGGGCGTAGAATGCGCGGCACCGCCGCCAGGGCCCTAGCCATGCTGACACTCCACCCCGAGATCAAGCCCCACCAGGTGCACCGCCTCGCGGTCGATCCGCCGCACGAGCTCTACGTCGAAGAGAGCGGCAATCCGGGCGGGATCCCGGTGCTGTTCGTGCACGGCGGTCCCGGCGCCGGCTGCCAGCCTTCGGACCGCTGCTTCTTCGACCCGCAGGACTACCGCATCATCCTGTTCGACCAGCGCGGCGCGGGGCACTCGACGCCGCACGCCGAGCTCGCGCACAACGACACCGCGGCGCTGGTGCGCGACATGGAGCGCATCCGCGAATTCCTCGGTATCGAGCGCTGGGTGCTGTTCGGCGGCTCCTGGGGCAGCACGCTCAGCCTCGCTTACGCCGAGACGCATCCCGAGCGCGTGAGCGCGATGATCCTGCGCGGCATCTTCCTCTGCCGGCGCGAGGACTTCGCGTGGTTCTACCAGCACGGCGCGAGCCGCGTCTTCCCCGACTACTGGCGCAACTACGCCGAGCACATCCCGCCCGCCGAGCGCGATGACTTCATGGCCGCGTACCACCGGCGCCTGACCGGCACGAACGAGGTCGAGCGCATGTCGGTCGCCAAGGCCTGGTCGCTGTGGGAGGCGCAGTGCGCAACGCTGCGCCCGAACCACGACGTCGTCGGGCGCTTTTCCGACCCGCACGTCGCGCTGGCGCTGGCGCGCATCGAGGCGCACTACTTCGTCAACGACGCCTTCCTGGCCGAGGACCAGCTGCTGCGCGACGCGCATCGCCTCGCGGACATCCCGGGCTACATCGTCCACGGCCGCTACGACATGGTCTGCCCCGTCGACAACGCCTTCGCGCTGCACGCCGCGTGGCCCCGGGCGGAACTGCAGATCGTCCGCGACGCCGGTCATTCGGCCGCCGAGCCCGGCATCACCGACGCGCTGGTGCGCGCGGCGCGCGACGTCGCGACGCTGCTGAATCGCGGCTGAGGCGCGCGGCGTGCGGGCACTGATCCAGCGCGTGCGCTGGGCTACGGTCGAGGTCGGGGGCGAGGAGGTCGGCCGCATCGGCCCGGGCATGCTGGTCTTTATCGGCGTGGAGCGCGGCGACGACGCGGCGCGCGCCGAGGCGATGGCGGCGCGCCTGCTCGCCTACCGCGTGTTCGCGGACACCGCGGGGCGCATGAACCTCGATGTGCGCGCCGCCGGCGGCGGGGTGCTGCTGGTCTCGCAGTTCACGCTGGCCGCCGACACCGCGCGCGGCCTCAGGCCCGGCTTCAGCACCGCGGCCGATCCGGCGGCGGCCGAGGCGCTGTACGAACGGGTGCTCGCGGTGCTGCGGCAACGGCATGCGCCGGTGGCGTGCGGGATGTTCGGCGCGTCGATGCAGGTGAGCCTCTGCAACGACGGGCCGGTCACGTTTCTCCTGCAGAACTAGCGGCGTTGCGCGCTTTCTCGCGCAGCAGCCAGCGGCTCGCGAGCACGCCGAGCTCGAACAGCAGGCACATCGGCACCGCCATCGTGGTCTGCGAGAACACGTCGGGCGGGGTCAGCACCGCGGCGATGACGAAACAGCCGACGATCACGTAGGGGCGCTTGGCCACCAGCGCCTCGGGCGTCGTGATGCCCGCCCACACCAGCAGCACGGTCGCCACCGGGATCTCGAAGGCGAATCCGAACGCGAAGAACATCGTCAGCACGAAGTCGAGGTAGTGGTTGATGTCGGTCATCACCGCCACGCCCTGCGGGCTGATGCTGGTGAAGAAGCCGAAGACCAGCGGGCAGACGAAGTAGTACGAGAAGGCCACGCCGAGGTAGAAAAGCACGATGCTCGAGACCAGCAACGGCACCGCGAAGCGCTTCTCGTGCCGGTACATGCCCGGCGCGACGAAGGCCCAGGCCTGGTACAGCACGAAGGGCATCGCGAGCAGCGCCGACACGACCATGGTCAGCTTGAACGGCGCCATGAACGGCGAGGTCACTTCGGTGGCGATCATGGTCGAGCCGGGCGGCAGGAAGCGCCTGAGCGGCTCCGACACGAACTGGTAGATGTCGTTGGAGAAGTAGACCAGCGCGAAGAACACCGCCAGCACCCCGGCGAGCGCGTAGAGCAGGCGCTGGCGCAGCTCGGTGAGGTGCTCGATCAGCGGCATCTCCTGGTCGCCGCTCTCCGGCGGCGGCGTGCCGGGCGCGGCGCCGCTCATGGCGTGGTCTTGTCCGTCGCGGCGCCCGGCGGGGCCGGTTCGGGCGCGCGCGGCGCCGCCGGCGGCGGCTCGATGCCGGTGCGGAGCTCGCGCGCCGAGGATTCCAGCGCCTCACGCGACTGGCGCAGCTCGTCCATGATCGCCTCGTTGCGCAACTGCGCGCGGATCTCGTCGGCGCCGATCTCGCGCTCGACCTCGGCCTTGATCTCGTGGAACTGCCGCCGGATGCGTCCGATCCACAGCGACGCGGTGCGTATCGCGCCCGGCAGGCGCTCGGGCCCGAGCACCAGCAGGCCGACCACCCCGATCAGCAGCAGCTCCGAGAACCCGATGTCGAACACCTGTGCGGCCTCAGTGCTTCTCTTCGCTGCGTTGCGCTTCGCCCTGGATCACGTCGCCGTGCGCCGCGCCCTGGTCGGCGATGCGCTTTTCCTCGGGCTTTTCCTCCGGCTTGTCGTCCTCGGTGACGGACTTGCGGAAGCCGCGGATCGCCGCGCCCAGGTCCGAGCCGAGGCTGCTCAGCCGCTTGGTGCCGAAGACCAGCACGACGATCACCAGGATGACCAACAATTCCTTGATGCCGATACCGCCCATTCCCGTAGCTCTCCCGTTGCGGCGCGGCGTTTCAGTCCGCGCGTGATGTGGTCTGCCGCGCCGCTTTTTCGGCGATCCCCGACAGGTCGAAGCGTCGCTCGAGTTCGGCAAGGACGTCCGAGCTTTGCATGTCGAGCCTGGCCAGCATGACCAGGCAGTGGAACCAGAGGTCCGCGGTCTCGGCGACGAGCTCGCGCGGGTCGCCCCCGCGCTCGACGTTCTTCGCCGCGATCAGCGTCTCGCCGCTCTCCTCGGCGACCTTCTTCAGGATGCGGTCGAGGCCGCCCTGGCAGAGCTTCGCGACGTAGGAACTCGACGGGTCGGCGCTGCGCCTGCGCTCGGCGATCACCGCGTCCAGCCGTGCCAGCACCTCATTCATCGGCGCCTCCGTAGATCTGCTCCGGGTCGCGCAGCACCGGGTCGGCGGCGCTCCAGCCCGTCTCCTCCAGGCGCAGGAAAAAGCAGCTCTCGCGTCCGGTATGACAGGCGATACCCCCGGTCTGTTCCACGCGCAGCAGGATCGCGTCACGGTCGCAGTCGAGCCGCACCTCGTGCAGCGTCTGCACGTGGCCCGAGCTCTCGCCCTTGCGCCACAGCTGCCCGCGCGAGCGCGACCAGAAGATCGCGCGGCCTTCCTCGATGCTGAGCCGCAGCGACTCGGCGTTCATCCAGGCCAGCATCAGCACGCGGCCCGAGGCGGCGTCCTGCACGACGGCGGGCGCGAGGCCCTGTTCGTTCCAGGCGACGGTGGCGGCGAGGTCGGCGGGTGCTTTCATGGGCGCGGATTATGGCAGGTTGTCGCCGCCGCGGGCGAACAGCGCGTGCGCGGCCAGCGCCGCGAACACCCAGGTGGCCGGGTGCCACTCGGCCATCGGCAGGGCGGCGGCGTGCGGGTTCACCAGGATCATGCCGCCGGCCGCGATCAGCAGCTCGAGCAGTCGCCGGCGTTCGCCGCCAGCGCCCGTCCCGGCGCCTGCCGCGGGGGCCTGCGGCGCCGGGCCGCGCGGCGCCTCGGGCGGGCGCAGCGCCTCGAGGATCTTCTCCGGGCGCTGCGGCAGCTGCTCCAGCCAGCCCGGGGCGCGCTTCTGCAGCTTCTCGAGCAGCCCGCGCGGCGAATAGCGGTCGCTCACCCACTGCTCGAGGAAGGGCTTGGCGTTGGCCCACAGGTCGAGCTCGGGATAGAGCTGGCGGCCGAGGCCCTCGATGTGCAGCAGCGTCTTCTGCAGCAGGACCAGCGAGGGCTGCACCTCCATGTCGAAGCGGCGCGCGGTCTGGAACAGGTAGACCAGCAGCTGGCCGAAGCTGATCTCCCCGAGCGGCTTCTCGAAGATCGGCTCGCAGGTGGCGCGCATCGCCGCCTCGAAGTCGTGCACGCGCGTCTGCGGCGGCACCCAGCCGCACTCGACGTGCAGCTCGGCGACCTCGCGGTAGCGGCGCTGGAAGATCGCCAGCAGGTTGCGCGCGAGGTAGTACTGGTCGAAGTCGCTGAGGCTGCCCATGATCGCGCAGTCGATGCCGATGTAGCGCGGGCGCGCCGGGTCGGTGACGTCGACGAAGATGTTGCCGGGGTGCATGTCGGCGTGGAAGAAGCTGTCGCGGAACACCTGCGTGAAGAAGATCTTCACGCCGCGCTCGGCGAGCTCCTTCAGGTCGACGCCGGCGGCCTTCAGCGCCGCGACGTCCGAGACCGGGATGCCGTGGATGCGCTCCATCACGAACACGTTGCGCCGCGTGTAGTCCCAGTGCACCTCGGGTACGTAGAGCAGGTCCGAGTCGAGGAAGTTGCGCCTGAGCTGCGAGGTGTTCGCCGCCTCGCGCTGCAGGTCGAGCTCGTCGAGCACGATCTGCTCGTAGTCGCGCACGACCTCGAGCGGGCGCAGTCGCCGCCCGTCGGGGTGAAAGCGCCTGAGCGCGCGCGCGAGCGTGTACATCAGCCCGATGTCCTGCCGGATCGTGCGCTCGATGCCGGGGCGGATCACCTTCACCACGACGCGGCGCCCGTCGAACAGCGTGGCCGCGTGCACCTGCGCCACCGAGGCCGAGGCGAGCGGCGCGGCCTCGAAGCTCGCGAACAGCTGCCCGACCGGCCTGCCGAGCGCGCGCTCGACGATGGCGCGCGCCTCCGCGGCCGGGAAGGGCGGCACGGCGTCCTGCAGGCGGCTCAGCTCGTCGGCGATGTCGGGCGGCACCAGGTCGCGCCGCGTCGAGATCAGCTGCCCGAACTTGATGAAGATGGGCCCCAGGTCCTCGAGGCTGCGGCGCAGGCGGACGGCGCGCGGCTCCGCCGGCTCGCCGCCCCAGGCGACGGGGGCCAGGCGCAGCAGGCGCCGCCACCCCGCGGGCAGGCGGCCGGTGTCGAGGAAGGTGTCGAGACGGTGGCGCCGGCAGACCTGGAGGATGCGCGCGAGGCGCGCCACGCGCGACACCCTGGCCTACCCGCGGCGCGTCCGGTCGCGGGCGGCAAGGGCGTCGATGCGCCGCGCCAGGCGGCGGATGCCCGCCTCCAGGCGCTCCGTGCGCTGCGCGGTGGCGCGCAGGTCGGCGAAGAAATCCTCCACCTCGAGCCGGGGCGGGGCAAACCGCGCCTCCTCGTGGACGAACTCCTCCACGTGGCGCAGCAGCGAGTCGTGCGCGCGCCGTCCCCAGCGGGCCGAGCCGCGCGCGGCGCGCCCGAGCTGGTGCGCGGCGACGTCGCCGACCACGAGCGAGAGGCGCTGCTCCCAGTCGAGGTCGAGCGCGCCGAGCGCCTTCTCCAGCGCGAGCAGCGGCGCGCTGTCGCCGCTGATGCGCAGGTTCCCGTTCACCAGCGCGCTGGCCTTGTCGAGGGCGCCGGCGAGTGCCACGAAATCCGATGCCGCGCCGCTCACGGTGCAGGACACCGCGCCCTCGTAGTGGCTGTAGAGTCGCACGCTGTCCGCCCCGGGCGCGATGTAGGCGCGCAGCGCCGGCACGCTGCAGTCGATGCAGAACACCTTGCCCGCGAGCGCGTTCACCTGCTCGCGCGTGTCGTCGTCCATGCCGAGGGCGGCATTGATCGCGCGCTCCAGCGCGGCCAGTGCCGCGACGTTCAGCGTCGAGGCGCCGGCACTCATGCGTCGGCCTTGAAGCCGCGGTGCACCGCCACGATGCCGCCGGTCATGTTGTGGTAGTCGCAGCGCCCGAAGCCCGCGTCTTCCATCATGTCGCGCAGTGTTTCCTGGTCCGGATGCATGCGGATCGATTCGGCGAGGTAGCGGTAACTGTCCTCGTCGCCGGCCACCAGCTTGCCGAGCCTGGGCAGCACGCCGAAGGA
>CAYXJM010000157.1:0-6196 GCA_964465455.1 uncultured Klebsiella sp. | reverse complement strand
TCGACCGCCCGTACTGGGTGCTGGATCCGGCCTTCGACGTGGAATTCCACATCCGTCACATCGCGCTGCCGCACCCGGGAGACTGGCGCCAGCTGTGCATCCAGGTCGCACGCCTGCACGCCCGCCCGCTGGACATGAGCCGCCCGCTGTGGGAGGTGTACGCGATCGAGGGTGTCGACCGCATACCGGGGCTGCCGAAGGGCTCCTTCGCGGTCTACGTGAAGATGCACCACTCGCTGGTCGACGGCGCCGGCAGCCAGAATTTCATGGCGGCGATCCACGACCTGGAGCCCGTGCCGCGCAAGGAAGAGCCGTTGCTGCCGGTCAAGGCGCAGTTCCCGGACGTCGGCGCCACCGACGTGCACCTGCTCGCCCGCACGCTGCTGAACGCGTTGCCCGACACCGCGGCGCGCCTGCGCGGCACCGTCGACGTGGCGGGCCGCCTGGGGCGGATGGCGCTGAAGATGGCGCGCGGTGAACTGCCGCCGGCGCAGCTGCAGGGGCCGAAGACGCGCTTCGACCAGCCCGTGGGACCGAACCGCGCCTTCGAGGCCACGCTGTTCGACCTGGAGGACCTGAAGGCGCTGAAGAGCGCGGCCGGCATGACGCTGAACGACATCGCGGTGGCCATCGTCGCCGGCGCGATCCGCAAGTACCTGCTGGCGCACGGCGAGCTGCCCGCGGAGTCGGTGCTCGGCTCGATGCCGGTCAACATGCGCACGCGCGTGGGCGAGACCGGCGACAACAACCAGGTCGGCGCGATGACCGCGAAGATCCACACCGATATCGCCGATCCCGTCGAGCGCCTGCACGCGATCAAGCAGAGCCTCGACGAGGCCAAGGCCTACATCGACACGCCGCTGGTCGAGATGTCGAAGTTCATGGGCGCGCTGCCGCCGCTGGTGTCGAAGCCGATCGCCGCGACCTACGTACGCAACCGGCTGACGCGGCTGATGCCACTCGGCGTGGCCACCGTGATCACCAACATCATGGGCCCGCCCTTCCCGGTCTACTGCGCCGGCGCGCAGCTGGTGCGGTTCTACCCGCTCGGCCTGATCAACCCCGGGCTCGGCCTGTTCCACGCCGTGTTCAGCCTGACCGGCAAGGTGAGCATCTCCGTCACCGCCGACCGCGACCAGTTGCCCGATCCCGAGTTCTACCGCGAGTGCATCGAGGCGAGCCACGACGAGCTGCGCGCCGCGCTGCTCTCTCCGCCGGCGGCACAGCCGCGCAAGCGCCGCGCGCGCCGCCAGTCCCCGTAGGTCCGGCTTCAGCCGGACGACCGTCCGAATGAATTCGGACCTACGGCCGGACACGGTTCGACTGACGATGGTGCCGCCCTTTGTGGGCCGGGCCTCGGCCCCGGCGCATGACACGCATCGCCGCGCCTAGGTACACTGCCGCGCAGCAGCACAGCCTCCCCCCCAGGACAGACACATGCGCCAGCTCGGCATCATCGATTCCGGATTCATCAACATGGAAAACCCCACGGTGCCGCAGCACATCGGCGGCATGGGGATATACGACCCGTCCACGGCCCCCGGCGGCTTCGTGCGCTTCAAGGACGTGCTGGCGAACTTCGAGCAGCGCCTGGCCAGGCTGCCGATCTTCCGCACGCGCCTGGTCGAGGTGCCCTTCGGTCTCGACCGCCCGTACTGGGTGCTCGACCCCCACTTCGACGTGGAATTCCACATCCGGCACATCGCGCTGCCCAAACCGGGCGACTGGCGCCAGCTCTGCATCCAGGTCGCGCGCCTGCACTCGCGCCCGCTCGACATGAAGCGCCCGCTGTGGGAGGCCTACATCATCGAGGGCCTCGACAACATCCCGAACCTCCCCAAGGGCTCGTTCGCGGTCTACACGAAGATGCACCACGCGCTGGTCGACGGCGCCGGCGGGCAGAGCTTCATGGCGGCGTTGCACGACCTGCAGCCGGTGCCGCCGCCCGCGGACGAGTCGCCCGAGCCGCCGGCGCGCTTCGGCGACCTGCAGCCGACCGATGTCCGCCTGCTCGGCAAGGCGCTGATCAACGCGCTGCCGCGGCTGGCGGGCGGCGTGAAGGGCACCGCGGCAACGCTGGGCGGCTTCGCCTCGATGGTGAAGCGCATCGTGAGCGACGAACTGCCGCCGGCGCAGATGAGCAGCCCGAAGTCACGCTTCGACCAGCCGGTGGGCCACAACCGCGTGTTCGAGGCGCGCGAGTTCCTGCTGGACGACATCAAGGCGCTGAAAAACGCCGCCGGCGTCACGGTCAACGACATCTCCGTGGCCATCGTCGCCGGCGCGATGCGCCAGTACCTGCTGGCCCACAACGAACTGCCGGAGGAGTCGCTGAGCGCCTCGATGCCGGTGAACATGCGCCCGCGCGTGGGCGAGACCCAGGACAACAACCAGATCGGCTCGATCACGGCGCCGCTGCACACCAACATCGCCGATCCGGTCGAGCGCCTGCAGGCGATCAAGAAGAGCCTCGACGACGCCAAGGCCTACATCGACACGCCGCTCGCCGGGGTGGTCAAACTGCCCGGCGCCCTGCCGCCGCTGCTGGCCAAGCCGCTCGCGCGCGCCTACGTGCGCAACAAGCTGACGCGCTACCTGCCGATGGGGCAGGCGACGGTGATCACCAACGTGCCCGGCCCGCCCTTCGATCTCTACTGCGCCGGCGCGAAGATGGTGTGCTACTACCCGCTCGGGCTGATCATGCCCGGCGTCGGGCTGTTCCAGGCGATTTTCAGCTGCTCCGGCAAGGCGGCCTTCACGATCACCGCGGACCGCGACCAGATGCCCGACCCGGAGTTCTACCGCGAGTGCCTCGAGGCGTCCTACGAGGAACTGCGCAAGGCGCTGCTGGGCAAGGCCACGGCGCCCGCCGCAAAGGCGACCGCGAAGCGCGCCGCGAAAGCGGTTCGCAAGGCACCGGCGAAAGCCGTGCGTAAGACGCCGGCAAAAGCAGTGCGCAAGACACCGGCCAGGACCACGCGCGCGGCAAAGCCAACGGCCAAGGCAACGGCGAAGGCGAAGGCAACGGCGAAGGCGGCGCCCGCGCGCAAGAAACGACCACAACCGTAGGTTCGGCTTCAGCCGAACATCGCCCTAGGTTCGGCTTCAGCCGAACATCGTCGGGCCAAAGCCCGACCCACGGGAGCCGGACCGACGCGCCGGGTCAGAAGTGTCCCGTGCGCAGCAGCACCAGCGTGCAGGCTTCCTCGGTCTCGATGCCCGCGGCGCGCAGCGCCGCGGCCAGTTCCGGGTTCTCGGTGCCGGGATTGAAGATCACGCGCCTCGGCTTCAGGGCCTCGATCTCGGCGCGGTACTGGCTGGAAATGGCCGGGCGCACGTAGACCGTGAGCGTGTCCACCTTGCCCGCGATGGCGCCGAGCTCCGCGACGGTGGCGTCGCCGTCGATCGCGGACTCCTTCGCGCTGACCGGGATCACGCGATGGCCGTGCTCCTTCAGCAGGCGCTGGGCCTTGAACGCGTAACGTTCAGGGTCGGGACTCGCACCCAGGATCGCCACCGTTTCCGCTGCACTCATGCTGTCCTCCCGTACCTCTGGAACTACTCCGAATACAACTCGACCAGGGTCGCCAGGTCCTCCCCGGGCGGCATGCGCAAGGCGTGCTGGCGCATCAGCTGCGCCGCCAGCGCCGTGAGGGGCACCGCCGCGCCCGCGGCGCGCGCGGCCGTCACCGCGGTGTCGAGATCCTGCGCCAGCGTGCCGAGGCGCGCGAGCACCGGCTCGAACTGCCGCACCGCCATGCGCGGGCCGAGCGCCTGCAGCGCGGGCGAATCCGCGTGACCGTCGCCGAGGGCCTCGGGCAGGCGCTCGGCATCGATGCCGCTGCGCTCGGCAAAGGCGATGGTCTCGGCGAGCGCGAAGGCCGCGGCGCCGGCGAGCATCTGGTGGCACAGCTTCGCCACCTGGCCCGCGCCGGTGTCGCCCATGCGCGTGACGCGGCGCGCCGCGCACTCCAGCACCGGGCGCACGCGCTCGATGTCGTCCTCGTGGCCACCGGCGAGCACGATCAGCTCCCCCTCCTCGGCGGCCTGCAGGTCTCCGGCCACGGGCGCGTCGACCCAGGCCATGCCGCAGAGCCGGGCGAGCTCGCGCGCGAAGCGCCGCGTCGCCGCGGGATCGATGGACGACAGGTCCACCAGCAGCTGGTCGTCGGCGCCGAAGGCCGCGATGCCGTCTTCGCCGAAGACCACCTGCTCGACGGCCGCGGCGTCCGCCAGGCAGAGCATCACGATGTCCGCCCGCTCGACCAGTTCGCCCAGGCTGTCGGCCATCTCGGCGCCGGCCTCGACCAGCGCCTCGCAGGCCTCGGCGCTGCGGTTCCACACGATCAGCTCGAGGTTGGCCTCGAGCAGCCGTGCCGCAACGGCCCGGCCCATGCGGCCCAACCCCACGAAGCCGATCAGTTCGTCGCTGTCGTGCACGCGCGCGTCCCCGTGGTGGCGGTCGTGCTCAGGCGAGCCCGTCCGACGGGCCGAAGATCGCGAGCAGCGTCAGGTCTTCCTCGATGTCGAAAAAGGAATGCTCCGTGGTGGCGCTGACGAAGAGCACCATGCCGGCGCCGACGGCGCGCTCCTCGTCGTCGACGCGCAGCCGCGCGCGGCCGTCGAGCACCACGTAGATCTCGTCCTCCAGGTGCGGCGCCTGCATGTCCCTCGATCCCGCCGGCAGGCGGTAGATCGCGCAGGAGAGACTCTCGCCGCGCAGGAACTCGACGATGCGCGGCTCGGAGCCGGCGACTTTCTTCTTGAGCTCGTTCAGGTCGAAGGTCTTCCAGGCGCTCGAAGGCATCTGCGGTTCCTGCTGCCGGGTGGAGGGCAAAGCGTGACTTTAATGTGCCGGGGCCGCCGGTGCCACCCCGTGCGCGACGCCGCTCACGCGACAGCGCGCGCGGCACGGGGAGATATGGCCGCGGTGGCGGAGAGCCGCCGCGGCCGGCTCGCGGCTCAGTTGGCCGGGGTGGCGGGCAGCGCCGGCTGGGCGCGCGCGCGGTCGAGCGCCTCGCGCGTGAGCACGGCCCACTTGCGCAGCATGCGGTCGGCCTCGGCACGGTTGGTGACGGAGTTCTGCCACATCATGCGCCCGTTGTCGCGCGCCTCCTTCGGGTCCACGGCGCGCGCGAGGATCTCGCCGCTGGCGCCGTCGTACACCTCCAGGTAGAGCGTCATCGAGCCCGCGCTGGTCGCGAAGCTGCGGCTGCGCCCCGGCTCCATCGTGTCGGGAGCGGCCACGTCGAGGTCGATGATCGCCGGGCGCAGGATCAGCACGTCGTCGCCACCCTCGTCGACCACCGCGTAGCCGCCCTTCTGCAGTTCCTCGGTGAAGACCTTGCGGAAGTCCGCGGCGAGGCCGGTCTTGATCTTCTCCATGTCCTTCTGCGTCACGCGGAACGCCCCGGTGTTCTGGTCACGCTCCCAGTTCTTGCGGAAGGCGACGTAGCAGTCGGTGATCGCCACGCGCTTGTACGGCGCCAGCGTCGCGCCGGGCCTCACGTAGAGCACCTCGACCTTGCCTTTCACCAGCTGCAGGCCGTCGTGGGTGGTCTGGGGCAGGTCGGCCGCGCTGGCGCCGCCCGCGCACAGCGCGAGCAGCAGCGGCGCGACGAATCGTCTCAGTGAGCACTCGAACATCGGAACCTCCCGGGCATCGGCCCGACTGTGGGTTGGTGGGAATCCGGTCGCGCCAGAACTTACCGCAAATCCCGGCCCGCGTGCCATCCGCCGCCGGCGCGGATCAGCCGGAGGCCCTGCCGCGCGATCCGGTCACGCCCGCCTTGCGCCATTCGTTGGGCGCCATGCCGAACTTCGCGCTGAACCAGCGCGTGAAGGAACTGGGCGTGCTGTAGCCCAGCAGCGTCGCGACCCGCGCCAGCGGGAGCCCCCTGTTCTCGATGTAACGCAGCACCAGCTCGCCGCGCACCTCGTCCAGCAGATCAGAGAAGGTCAGGTGCCGCTCCTCGAGCTGGCGCTGCAGCGTGCGCACGTTGCAGCCCATGCCGAGCGCGATCTGCTCGATCGTCGCGCGTCCCGCCGGCAGCATCAAGTAGATCGCCTTGCGCACCTCCGCGGCAACGGAGCGCTCCTTACCGGCGCTCGGCAACGTATCGAGGATGCGCCGCGCGAAGCGCAGCATCGACGGGTCGGCCCGGGGATTCGGCAACTCGAGGTCCGGCTCGGCGAG
>CAYXJM010000156.1:0-6219 GCA_964465455.1 uncultured Klebsiella sp. | reverse complement strand
ACTTCGAGCACGCGGCCGGTGCAGCGGCAGGTCTGGCCTTCTTCCAGGCCCTTGTACTCACCCAGCACCACCGCGCCCACGGAGTCGCGCTCGAGGTTCAGCGCCATGCCGTAGACGCCGCCCTGGAACTCGATCATCTCGCCGTACATCACCTCGGCCAGACCGTGGATGCGGACGATGCCGTCGGATACGCTGACGATCGTGCCTTCGTTCTGCGCCTGCGTGCTGACGTCCAGCCGCTCGATGCGCTGCTTGATGATTTCGCTGATTTCCGTGGGGTTCAGTTGCTGCATCTGGGTGTTCCTTTGATTCCCGTCAGGAATTCATTGCTTCGGATAGCTTCGCGAGGCGGCCACGCACCGAACCGTCGATCACCAGATCGGCCGTGCGGATGACCACTCCACCTATGAGTGCCTTGTCGACAGTGGTGCTCACCCGCACCGTGCGTTGCAGTTTCCTGCCGATGGCATCGGCAAGACGCGCAGCCTGTTCCGGCGCAATGTCGAATGCGCTGGTGACTTCGAGATCCACCGACTGTTCCTGGTTGGCCTTGAAGGCGAGGAACAGCTCGTGGACCTGCGCGAGCAGCGGCAGGCGCTTGTTCTCCGCCAGCACGCGGACGAAGTTGCGCACGGCCTCGGGCAGCGCCTCGCCGCACACGTCGATCAGGGCCTCCGCCTTGCGGGCCGAGGTGAACGAGGGGGAGGCGATCAGCTGCTGCATGCGCGGCTCGGCGGCCACGGCGGCGGCGTTCGCAAGGGCGTCGGCCCACACGTCCAGCGTGCCGGTCGCCATCGCCTTCTCGAACGCGGCCCTGGCGTAGGGCCGTGCGAGGGTGATGAGTTCTGCCATGGCTGCCTCGGTCAGAGTTCTTGGGCGAGCTGGTCGACGAGGTCGCGATGCGCGCTTTCGTCGACGGCACGGCCGAGGATGCGCGAGGCGCCCGCGACGGCGAGGGCCCCGACCTGCGCGCGCAGCTGCTCGCGGGCGCGGTTGGTTTCCTGCGCGATCTCGGCCTGGGCCGCAGCCTTGATGCGCTCGCCTTCGTCGCGGGCCTTGTCCTTGGCCTCGTCGATGATCTGCGCCGCGCGACGGTTGGCCTGCTCGATGATCGAAGCGGCTTCCATCTTGGCATCCTTCAGCTGGCTGGACACCTTGTCCTTGGCCAGCTCCAGGTCGCGGTGGGCGCGTTCCGCGGCCGACAGCCCTTCGGCGATCTGCTGCGTGCGCTCGTCCATGGCCTTGCGGATGAACGGCCAGACGAACTTCATGCAGAACCACACGAAGATCAGAAAGGTGATGGACTGGCCTATCAGGGTCAGATTGATATTCACGCCGACACTCCTGCGATCGGATTAACCGCTGTCACGCGGACCGCTGCTCGCTGACGAATCAGACTGCGAAGATCAGGTACATCGCGATACCGATGCCGATCATCGGTACGGCGTCGAGCAGGCCCGCGATCAGGAACATCTTGCCTTGCAGCATCGGCGCCATCTCGGGCTGACGAGCAGAGCCTTCGAGCAGCTTGCCGCCGAGGATGCCGAAACCGACCGCGGTGCCGGCGGCGCCAAGGCCGATCATCAGAGCAGCTGCGATAAAGGTCAGAGCTTGTGCCATTTCCATGATGTACTCCCAACAGGTGTGAAGTTTGAAAAAAGAACCGGAATCAGTGTTCTTCGGACACGTCATGAGCCATCGACATGTAGACGACGGTCAGGACCATGAACACGAATGCCTGCAGCGTGATGACGAGGATGTGGAACACGGCCCACGCCCACTGCAGAACCCCTGCGAGCGCGCCCATCAGCACGCCGGCGCCATACATGATCGCAATAAGGATGAAGATCATCTCGCCGGCGTAGAGGTTGCCGAAGAGTCGCAATCCGAGCGAGATCGGCTTCGCGATCAGCGAAACCGTCTCGAGCAGCAGGTTGAACGGGATCAGGAAGATGTTGATGTACCACTTCGGCGCGTGGAAGGGGTGCAGCGTGAGTTCCTTGATGAAGCCGATCAGTCCCTTCTCCTTCACCGAGAAGAAGATCATCAGGAAGAACACGGTGAACGCCATCCCGAGCGTGACGTTGGGATCGGTGGTCGGCACGACCTTGAAGAACGTGTGCGGATTGCCGCTGACGGCGGCGGCGGCGTGCGGCAGCCAATCGACCGGAACCAGGTCCATCAGGTTCATCATGAAGATCCACACGAAGATCGTCAGCGCCATCGGCGCGACGAGGCGGTTCTTGTGGTGGAAGATGTCGTTGACGGTCCCGTCGACGAACTCGATGATCATCTCGACGGCGTTCTGCAGGCCGGTGGGTGCGCCCTTGTTGGCGGCCGCCTTGACGGCGACGCGACGGAACAGGTAACAGAAGACCAGGCCCAGCGTGATCGCCCAGCCCATGCTGTCCAGGTGGATGGCCGTGAAGCCCATCTGGGAGGTTTGTTCCTTGCAGTGCGCAAGGGTCCAGCCTGCCTGCTCCATGACGTGCTCGCCGTCGCAATACGTGCCCGCGGGGAGTTTCCCGTAGGTCATGTTGGTCAGGTGGTGGAGTATGTATCCACTCGAGGTCTGGGCTTCAGCCGACATAAGGCTCCTCTGGCTCCTCGCCGCTCGTTTCGCCGCCTTCACAGCCCGCGCAGGCGGGAGAGCAGCACAGCGTTCACGGCATACAGGACGATGTAGGCACCAAAAAAGGCCACTGCGTGCAGTGGCCTCGCACTCGCAAACACGGCGGCGAACCCCGCGCAAGCCAGCAGGAATTTTCCTGCCTCGGCACGGTAGAAGCCGTTCACGACCCTGCGTGAGGCCCCTGCGCCACGGAACCGGAACACCCGCCAGGCAAACCATGCCTGCGGCACCAGGTAAACCAGCCCTCCTAGGAGCAGCGATTTGCCTGCCACCCTATCCATCGAACCCGCCCCGAGGGCGGCCAGGATGAGCAGTCCGGACTCGGCCAGCAACACGCGCCATACGGGCGGTCGCGGCAATGAACTCGTCGTCCTGCCTGAACTCATCCCCGTGCACCCGGTTCCATGCAGCGGGCCCCTCTTGCGGGCGGTTCAGGCGTCAGACCGGGCCGGAATTGTATAGAGATGCAGCGCCGGCATCAACCGGCCCCGGGACGGAAATAGCGCAGTATTCCATCGAGTTGGTCGAGGCTGGCGTAACTGATGACCATCCGGCCCTTGCCGCCGGCCTTGTGCTCGATCGCGATCGCCGCGCCCACGATCTCGGAGAGCTCGCGCTCGAGGCGCCGGATGTCGGCGTTCTCGGAGGCGGGCGGCGGCGCTGCCACGCGCGCCGGGGCCTGCATGCGGCGCACCGCGGCCTCGGTCTCGCGCACCGTGAGGTCCTTCTCGAGCACCTCGCGGGCGACGGTCACCTGCTGCTCGGGAGGCAGGCCGAGCAGGGCGCGGCCGTGACCCATTTCGAGGCGTCCCGCCTCGAGGTGATCGCGCACTTCCGGCGCCAGGGCCAGCAGCCGCATGATGTTGGTCACGGTGGTGCGCGACTTGCCCACCGCGTCGGCGATCTGCTCGTGGGTGAGCCCGAACTCCTGCTGCAACCGCTGCAGGGCCACGGCTTCCTCGATCGCGTTCAGGTTCTCGCGCTGGATGTTCTCGATCAGCGCCATCGCGATGGCCGCCTCGTCCGGCACGTCGCGCACGATCGCCGGTATCTCGCCGAGGCCGGCCATCTGCGCCGCGCGCCAGCGGCGCTCCCCGGCGATGATCTCGTAGCGCTCGCCGCCGACCGGGCGCACGATGATCGGCTGCATCAACCCCTGGGTACGGATGGAGTTCGCGAGTTCCTCGAGCGCCTCGGGATTGAAGTCACGCCGCGGCTGGTAGCGCCCGCGCTGCACGAGGTCCACCGGCAGGGAACGCAGCTCCTCGCGCCGCGCCTGCGGTTCCTGCGCATCGGGGGCGGCCTGCCCGAAGCTCGCCGCGCCGATCAGGGCATCCAGTCCTCGGCCGAGGCCGCGCTTCTTGACTACCATCTCTGCTCCTCGTGAACGGGCGGCGGGCCTCAGTCGCCCGCCACGGCGGCCGTGCTCTCGGGCGCGGCAACGGTGGCTTGCTTGCCGTGGCGGCGCAGCATCTCGGATGCCGCCGCGAGGTAGGCCAGCGCGCCGCGCGAGGCCGCATCATAGACCAGCGCAGGCTGGCCGTGGCTCGGCGCCTCGGCGAGGCGGACGTTGCGCGGGATCAGCGTGGCGTACACGCGCGACCCGAAGTGCTGGATCAGCTGCATCGACACTTCGTTGGTCAGCGAGTTGCGCGCGTCGTACATCGTGCGCAGCAGGCCTTCGATGCGGAGCTGCGGATTGAGCATCTTCTGCACGCGCGTGACCGTGTTCAGCAGCGAGGACAGGCCTTCCAGCGCGTAGTACTCGCACTGCACCGGAATCAGCACGCTGTCGGCGGCGACCAGCGCGTTCACCGTGAGCATGTTCAGCGAGGGCGGGCAGTCGATCAGCACGTAGTCGTACTCGTGCTTCACGCGCGCGAGCGCATCGCGCAGGCGGTGCTCCCTCACGCTCGCGGTCACCAGTTCCACTTCCGCGGCGGTGAGATCGGCGTTGGCCGGAACCACGTCGAAGCCGGCGTCGGGCGAGCGCTGCCGCACTGCCTCGACATGGGCGCCGTGCATCAGCAAGTCGTACACCGAGGACTCTAGCGCGTGCTTGTCGACGCCGCAGCCCATGGTGGCATTGCCCTGCGGATCGAGATCGACCAGCAGCACGCGCTGGGCGTTGGCGGCCAGCGAGGCGGCGAGGTTCACCGTCGTGGTGGTCTTGCCCACGCCGCCCTTCTGGTTCGTTATCGCGATCGTCGTCACTGCGCCGCCGTGCCTTGCCGGGTGATCTTCAACAACTGGCGTTCCGCGGGGATGCCGGGAACCTCGAGCCGTATCCGGGACGCAATAGTATAGGGTGTTGTCACTCCCGCGAGTTCGTCCTCGCCGAGGCCGGCCTTCATCGCGAGCAGGCAGCCGCCGGGCGTGAGCAGGTGGCCGCTGACGCGGACCATGTCCGCGAGGCCGGCGAAGGCGCGGCTGGTGATGCAGTCGAAACCCCGCGCGTCGCGCAGGGACTCCGCGCGCGCCTGGTGCACCGTGACGTTCGTGAGCTCCAGAGCCAGCCTGGCCTGGAACAGGAAGCGGACCTTCTTGCCATTGCTGTCGAGCAGGTGGAACTCGCGCTCGGGAAACCAGATCGCGAGCGGAATGCCGGGCAGGCCGCCGCCGCTGCCGACGTCGAGGATGCGCTGCCCGGTGAGGTACGGCGCGATGCTCAGGCTGTCGAGCAGATGGCGCGACACCATCTCGAGCGGATCGTCGATCGCGGTGAGGTTGTACGTGCGGTTCCATTTCGCGAGCAGCGCGAGGAATTCGAGCAGGCGCGCGACCTTGCCGGGCTCGGGCGCCAGCCCGAGGGCCTGCAGGCCCTCGGCGAGTTTCCGTTGCGCGATCGCGAGCGCTGGGCCGAACATCGGCGTCAGGCCGTGCGCCTTTCGAGCCAACCGCGCTTCTTCAGGTGGATCAGCAGCAACGAAATGGCGGCCGGCGTCACGCCGGGAATGCGCGCCGCCTGCGCCAGCGTGGCCGGGCGCGCGGCCTGCAGCTTGTGGCGCACCTCGTGCGACAGGCCGTCGACGGCGGCATAGTCGAAGTCACGCGCGAGCCCGGTGTCCTCGTAGCGGCGCACGCGCTCGATCTCTTCCTGCTGGCGGTCGATGTAGCCGGCATACTTGGCCTGGATCTCGACCTGCTCGGCGACGTCTGCGGCGACGCCGGCATCGCCGCAGATCGCGACGATGTCGTCGTAGCGGACTTCGGGGCGCTTCAGCAGCTCGATCAGGCGGTATTCGCGCGCCAGCGCCCGGTCGCCGAGCGCGGCGAAGGCCTCCGCTTCCGCGGTGCCGGGACGTATCCATGTCTGCTCCAGACGCCGCGTCTCGCGCTCCATGCCGTCGCGCTTGGCGCAGCAGGCGGCCCAGCGCGCGTCGTCGACCAGGCCGAGCTCGCGCCCGGCCGGCGTCAGTCGCAGGTCCGCGTTGTCTTCGCGCAGCAGCAGGCGGTACTCGGCGCGGCTGGTGAACATGCGGTAGGGCTCCGAGGTACCGAGCGTCACCAGGTCGTCGACGAGCACACCGAGGTAGCCTTCGTGCCGTCGCGGATACCACGGTTCGCGGCCCTGCACGCGCAGCGCG
>CAYXJM010000155.1:4245-6259 GCA_964465455.1 uncultured Klebsiella sp. | reverse complement strand
ATTCGGACCTACGCGAAGCGCAGCAGCACCTTGCCGCCGCGTGCGGGCTTGATGCTCTCGCGCAGCGCCGCCGTGTGCTCCGCCATCGGGTAGATGGTGCCGACCTCGGAGGCGAGCGTGCCCTCGGCGATCAGCTTGCCCACCGTGCGCGCTGCGTGCAGCCGCGTCGCCAACCCGCGCCCGGCGATCCACTGCGGCAGCAGGAAGCCTTCGACGCGTGCCGCCGCCAGCATCAGGTCGCGCACGGGGAAGTGCAGCATGTCGCCGCCGAGGGAGCCGTAGCACAGCAGGTGCGCACCCGGCGCGAGGCAGCGCAGCATCGTCGCCATGGTGTCGGCGCCGACGCAGTCGAGCGCGTGACGCACGCCGGCATTGCCGGTGAGCGAGGCGACGCGCGCGATCACGTCCTCGCGCGAGGCATCCACCACGGCGTCGGCGCCGAGCGCTTCGAGCTCGGCCGCGACACCGGCGCGCCGCACGAGGCTGATGGTGCGAAAGCCCCGCCGGTGCCCCAGCCGTATCACCATGCGCGCCAGCTGCGAGCCGCCGCCCGACTGCAGCAGCCAGGCGCCGCGCGGGACCTTCAGCACCCGTGTCACCATCGCCCATGCCGTCATCGGGTTGACCAGGAACATCGCCGCCTGCTCGTCGCTCACGCCCGCAGGCACCGGCATCGCCTGCACCGCGGGCAGCACCACCTGTTCGCGCCAATTGCCTGACGGGGCGCCCATCACGATCACGCGCCTGCCCACCAGGCGCCGCGCGTACCAGCCGCCGCCCGCGGCCTCGACCACGCCCATGCCGTCGGCGCCCGGGGACACCGGCAACCCGCCCAGCGGGCGCGTGCGCTCCGGGTCGAAATGCAGCGGCCCGCCGCCGCGGTTCCAGATCGCGCGCGCCAGGCTCTGCTCGTAAGTGCCGCGGATGGTGTTGAAATCGGACGGGTTCACCGGCGACAGGCGCATGCGCACCCGCACCTCGCCGGGGCCCGGCTGCGGCGTGTCCGTCTCGACGAGGCGCAACACCTCGTCCGGCTCGCCATAACGATCGATCACCAGCGCACGCATCGGCCTGCTCACGGCTCGCGGCCAACGCGCGGCTTCTCGCCGCGCGCCGCGTGGCGCATCTTCAGGGGCATCGCGTCGCGTCCGTCGGGCTGCTGCATCGTCGTTTCCTTGCCGGCCGGCAAAAGATTATCAGGCTCTCAGGGCAGGCGCAGTTCGCCCGCGCAGATGCGCGCGTAGAGGCGCGGCGTCAATTTTTCATAACCGCGCGCGCGGTCGACCAGCACGTAGAGCGGATCGCTGACCGCCCCGGGATCGAAGCCCTGCTGCTTCAGCGCGACCTTGCGCACCTTGAACGTGGCGGTCGTCTCGTACGACCCGACCAGCCGCAGGAATCGCGGCACGGCGTAGGCCGGCAGTTCGCGCGCCAGTACCGCGGCGGCGGCCCGCACGTCGACACGTTGCCCCGCGGCCGGCACGATCGCGGCCATGCCGGCGCGCCCGTCGGCTCGTGGCACCGGCACGCCGTAGACCGCGGCCTCGGCGACGCCTGGCACCTTCGCGAACGCGCGCTCGACCTCGGTGGTCGCGACGTTCTCGCCCTTCCAGCGGAACGTGTCGCCGACGCGATCGACGAAGGCGATGTGCCGGAAGCCCTGGTCGCGCACCAGGTCGCCGCTGTCGAACCACGTGTCGCCGCGGCGGAACACGTCGTGCAGCAGGCGCGCGCCGGTGGCGGCCGCATCGGTGTAGCCGTCGAAGGGCGTCAACCGGTTCACCGGCATCAGCAGCAGACCGGTCTCGCCGGGCGGCACGCGCCGCAGGCGCCCGCGCGCATCGCGCAGCGGCTCCTCGCACTCGGCGTCGTAGGCCACGATCGCATAGGGCAGCGGGCAGAATCCGGCGGTGCGCGGCAGGCCCAGCGTGTTCACGAAGCCGAGGCTGCCCTCGCTGGAGCCGTAGAACTCGCAGACGTGGGCGACGCCGAAGCGCTGCCGGAACTCGTCCCA
>CAYXJM010000155.1:0-4145 GCA_964465455.1 uncultured Klebsiella sp. | reverse complement strand
GACATCCTCCCAGAAGCGCGAGGCGCTGAACTTCCGCGCCATCACCAGCGTGGCGCCTGCCGCCAGCACCGCGCCCCAGCACACCGTGAGCGCGCTGTTGTGGCAGAAGGGCAACGCGCAGTAGAACACGTCGTCCGCGCCGAGGCGCATCGCGCCCTGCCCCATCACGTAGCCGACACGCATCCAGCGCAGGTGCGACATCACGGCCGCCTTCGGCAGCCCGGTAGTGCCCGAGGTGAAGATGAAACAGAAGGGGTCGGCGAGCTTCACGTCCCGCGTGCTCGCCGGGTCGCTCGCCCGCTGCGCGGCGGCGAGCGCGCGCAGGCCCTTCATGCCGCGCGGTGTCGCCGCCTCGCCGTCCCACAGCACGCCGAGGCGGCGCGGGATGCGCGGCAGCGCGCTGCGCAGTGCCGGCACGCAGCCCTCACCGACCACGAGCAGGCGCGGGGAGATCAGTTCGATGCCGTGGCGCAGCACCGCGCCGCGCTGGCTGGGGTTCAGCATGCCGGCGACAGCGCCGATCTTGGCCACCGCCGCCACGCAGGCGAGCATGGAAGGGCAGTTTTCCGACAGGATCGCGACCGTGTCACCGCGGCGCGCCCCGGCCGCGCGCAGGGCGCGCGCGATGCGGTTGGCCCAGGCATTGAACGCGTGGTAGCTCCAGCGCTCGCCCTCGAACACCAGCGCGGTGTGCCGCGGCGTCGCGCGCGCGCGCTGCTCCAGCAGCAGGCCGATCGAGTTGCTGGCTTCCGGCCGCAGTTGCGCCAGCACCAGGGCGGCGCGCAGGAGCCGCGGCGTTTCGGGGATCAGCCCCAGCGCCGCACGCGCGATGTCACGTGCCTCGATGCGGTCTTCGCCCATTCAGCCTCTCAGTGGCCGGGCTTGTCGTCCTTGCCCTTCTCTTCGATTTCCTCCAGCGACAGCGTGAACCCGGTCGAGGTCCGCGTCGCGGTCCTGCCGTCGGGGGTCGCTGTCTCCTCGAGCGCGAGGCTGCCGCCCGACTGGTCGAGCTTGATGCGCAGGCGCACGTCGTTCTGCGAATCGGCGTTGCGGATCGCCTCGTCCATCGTGATGCGCCCGTCCTTGTAGAGCCGGAACAGCGCCGCGTCGAAGGTCTGCATGCCGAGCGCCTCGGACTTCGACATGATCTCCTTGATGCTCTCGAACTCGCCCTTGATGATCAGCTCCTCGATGGTCTTGGTCCCGAGCAGCACCTCGACCGCGGCGCAGCGCTTGCCGTCCACGGTGGGGACCAGGCGCTGCGAGACGAAGGCGCGGAGATTCTGGCCGAGGTTCATCAGCAGCTGCGGGCGGCGCTCCTCGGGGAACAGGTTCACGATGCGGTCGAGCGCCTGGTTGGCGTTGTTCGCGTGCAGCGTGGAGATCGCGAGGTGGCCGGTCTCGGCGAAGGCCAGCGCGTGCTCCATCGTCTCGCGGTTGCGGATCTCGCCGATCAGGATCACGTCGGGCGCCTGGCGCAGCGTGTTGACCAGCGCGTTGTGGAAGCTGCGCGTGTCCACGCCCACCTCGCGCTGGTTCACGATGCACTTCTTGTGGCGGTGCACGTACTCGATCGGGTCCTCGATCGTGATGATGTGCCCGCCCGAGCTGCTGTTGCGGTGGTCGATCAGCGCCGCCAGCGAGGTCGACTTGCCCGAGCCCGTGCCGCCCACGAACAGGATCAGCCCGCGCTTGGCCGTCACCACCTCCTTCAGTACCGGCGGCAGGCCGAGGTCGTCGAACTTCGGGATCTCCGTGGTGATGTTGCGCGCCACGATCGAGACCTCGTTGCGCTGGCGGAAGACGTTGATGCGGAAACGCCCCGCGCCGGGAATCGAGATCGCGAGGTTCATCTCGAGTTCCTGCGCGAACTGCTGGCGCTGCTCGTCGTCGAGGATGGCGTTGGCGATCGCGGCGATCTCGCCCGGCTTCAGCGGCTCGCTCGCCAGCGGCTTCAGCGCGCCCTGGAACTTGGCGCAGGGCGGCGCGCCGGTGCTCAGGTAGAGGTCGGATCCGTCGTTCGCGGCAAGGATCCGCAGGTATTCCTCGAAGTTCACGTCGTCGGTTCTCCGCACCGGGCAAGGTGCGGAAAGCATAGGCGCGGATGCGCGAGCGTGCCGGGCGAATTTCGCCCCCGGCGGCCGTCCGCGGCGGCGTGCTTCCGGCGTGCGTGATTTCTGTCACACTGCGCGCTCGCGCACCGGGCGGGACGACGGGCCCGGGCGCATGAGCAGCCAGCCGGAGAAGCCCCGCCATGAACCGCCAGATCACCGGACTCAGCCCGCCCCTCGCTGCCTACCTCGAGGGCCTGCTGCCTGCCGAGCCGGCCGTTTGCGCCGCGCTGCGCGCGGAGACCGCGCGGCTGCCCGAGGCGGGGATGCAGATCTCGCACGACCAGGCGCGCTTCATGCAGCTGCTGCTGCGCGCGATCGGCGCGCGCAACACGCTCGAGATCGGCGTGTTCACGGGCTACAGCACGCTGATCACGGCCGCGGCGCTGCCGCCCGTCGGGCGCGTGGTCGCCTGCGACGTGAGCGTGGAATGGACGGACATCGCGCGGCGCTACTGGCGCGAGGCCGGCGTGGCCGAGCGCATCGATCTCAGGATCGCGCCGGCGCTGCAGACCCTCGACGCGCTGATCGCCGAGGGACTGCACGGCAGCTTCGATTTCGTTTTCATCGACGCCGACAAGCGCAACTACGCCGCCTACTTCGAGCGCTGCCTCACGCTGCTGCGCGCGGACGGCCTGATGCTGTTCGACAACGCGCTGTGGGACGGACGCGTGGCGGAGGCGTCCGCCACGGAGCCCGAGACGGTCGCGCTACGCGAGCTGAACCGCCTCGTGGCGGACGATCCGCGCGTCGAGGCCTACCTCGCGGTGTGCGGCGACGGGGTCCACATCGCGCGCAAGAAGTAGCGGCGCGCCGGCCGGGCCGCCCGCGAGGGGCCCGGCCGGCGTCGCGTTCAGTCCTCGCTGCCGATGAAGCGGTAGACCAGCGCGCCCAGCACGGCACCGACGATCGGCGCGACCCAGAACAGCCACAGCTGCGCCACCGCCCAGTCGCCGACGTACAGCGCGACCGCGGTGCTGCGCGCCGGGTTCACCGAGGTGTTGGTGACCGGAATGCTGATCAGGTGGATCAGCGTGAGGCACAGGCCGATCGCGATCGGCGCCATGCCCGCCGGCGCGCGCTTGTCGGTCGCGCCGAGGATCACCAGCAGGAACATCATCGTCATCACGATCTCGCAGACGAGCGCCGCGAGCAGCGAGTAGCCGCCCGGCGAATGCTCGCCGAAGCCGTTCGAGGCGAAGCCGCCCGCGACGTCGAAGCCCGCCTTGCCGCTGGCGATCAGGTACAGCACGCCGCCGGCGACGATGCCGCCGGCCACCTGCGCCACGACGTAGGGCAGCAGCTGGCCCGCCGGGAAGCGGCCGCCGACGACCAGCCCCACCGAGACGGCCGGATTCAGGTGGCAACCCGAGATGTGCCCGATCGCGACCGCCATCGTGAGCACCGTGAGGCCGAAGGCGAGCGCCACGCCGAGCAGCCCGATGCCCACCTCCGGGAAAGCCGCGGCGAGCACCGCGCTGCCGCAACCGCCGAGAACCAGCCAGAACGTGCCGAAAAACTCTGCTGCGTAAGCTTTCATGCGCTTCTCCCTGATGTTGTCGATTCTTCTAGTTCGCCAGCGGCAGGCAAGGGTCGCAGCCGGGCCGCTGCAGCGCATTCTGTTCTTGCCCGGGGCAAGCCGTCAAAGGAATCCGCGCGCCGTCACGACTCACGCGGCGCGTCGCACAGCCGGCAGTTCAGCATGAAGCCCAGCATGCTCGCGCGTCCCTCGGCGCTCGTCACCCACGGGCGGTTCACCCACGGCGGGTCGTGACGCACGTGCTGCGTGTGCCCGCATTCCAGTTCGGCCACCCAGTGCCTTTCCTCGTCCTGGTGGAAGCCCACGATGGTCCGCTCCATTCAGTGCTGCCCTCTCATTCGGTCTGCAGCTCGGCGATGAACGCATCGGCCTGCGTGATGGCGCTCTCCATCTCGCGCACCAACCTGTCCACGTTGGCCTGCACGCTGACCAGCTCCGCGCTCAGCCCCGCGATCGCGCGCGCATTGAGGGTATGCTTCATGAACAGCACCTGG
>CAYXJM010000154.1:0-6260 GCA_964465455.1 uncultured Klebsiella sp. | reverse complement strand
CGGCGACACGCAGTTCGCCGAGGTCTCGGCGCACACCGGCCAGGGCATCGACCAGCTGCTCGACGCGATCCTGCTGCAGGCCGAGGTTCTCGAGCTGAAGGCGCCGCGCGACGTGGCCTCCCAGGGCATCGTGATCGAATCGCGCCTCGACAAGGGTCGCGGTCCGGTGGCGTCGCTGCTGGTACAGCGTGGCGTGCTGAAGCCCGGCCAGATCGTGCTGGCCGGCACGCACTTCGGGCGCGTACGCGCGATGCTCGACGAGAACGGCCAGCCGATCGGCGAAGCGGGGCCCTCGATCCCGGTCGAGATCCTCGGTCTCGACGGCACGCCCGATGCGGGCGACGCGTTCACCGTGGTCGAGACCGAGCGCCAGGCGCGCGAGGTCGCGGCCTACCGCGAGCTGAAGCGCCGCCAGTCGAAGCTCGCGCACCGCCAGGGTCCGCGCCTCGACACGATGTTCTCCGAACTGGGCAAGGAGGCGAAGACGCTCAACGTCCTCGTCAAGGCCGACGTGCGCGGCTCGCTGGAAGCGATCCAGTCCGCGCTCATGGGGCTCGGCAACGAGGAGGTCAGGGTCAACGTCGTCGCCGGTTCCGTGGGCGGCATCACCGAGACGGACGTCAACCTGGCGCTCACGACCGGTGCGGTGATCTTCGGTTTCAACGTCCGTGCCGACAACGCGGCGCGGCGGGTGGTGGAGAGCGAAGGCGTGGACCTGCGCTACTACAGCGTGATCTACGACCTGATCGACGACGTGAAGAGCGCGCTGAGCGGGATGCTCAAGCCGGAGCTGCGCGAGGAGATCCTGGGCGTCGCGGAAGTACGCGATACCTTCAGCTCGCCGAAATTCGGCACGGTCGCGGGCTGCATGGTCGTCGAGGGCACGGTCTACCGCCACAAGCGGATCCGGGTGCTGCGCGCCGACGTGGTCATCTTCGAGGGCGAGCTCGAGTCGCTGCGCCGCTTCAAGGACGACGTGTCGGAAGTCCGCGCGGGCTTCGAGTGCGGTATCGGCGTGCGCAACTACAACGACGTGCGCGTTGGCGACAAGATCGAGGTCTACAGCGTGCGCGAGATCGCCCGGACGCTGTGACCGCGTCGGGAGGAACGGATGGCGCGTGAATTCGGTCGCACCGAGCGGGTCGCGGACTACCTGCGGCAGGAACTGGCGCGCCTGCTGCAGATGGAGGTGCGAGACCCGCGCATCGGCATGGTGAGCGTCAACGAAGTCGAGGTGAGCCGCGACCTCGCGCACGCGAAGGTGTTCGTGACCTTCATGGAGCGCGACTCGGAGAAGGACGCGGGGGAGGCGCTCGCGGTGCTGAACCACGCGGCGGGCTTCCTGCGCACCGAGCTCTCGCGCGACGCGCGCATGCGCACGGTGCCGAAACTGCGCTTCGTGTACGACACGGGCGTGGTGCGCGGGCGCAGGATTTCCGACCTGATCGAGCGCGCGGTGTCCGAGGACCGGGAGCGCCACGCGGAACACGACGACGATGGGGATCGCTGATTGAAACGGCGCAACAACGCGCGGCGCGTGGACGGCATCCTGGTGCTGGACAAGCCGGCGGGGCTCACCTCGAATGCCGCGCTGCAGCGCGTGAAGGGGATTTACTTCGCGCAGAAGGCCGGCCACACCGGCAGCCTCGATCCGCTCGCGACCGGCGTGCTGCCGATCTGCTTCGGGGAGGCGACGAAGTGGTCGCAGTTCCTGCTCGACTCGGACAAGGAGTACGTCACGACGGTCTGCCTGGGCGTAACGACGGACACCGGTGATGCCGACGGCGCGGTGCTCGCGGAGCGCAGCGCCGCGGGCGTGGACCTCGCGGCGATCGACGCGGTGCTTTCGCGCTTTCGCGGCGAGATCGAGCAGGTGCCGCCGATGTACTCGGCGCTCAAGCGCAACGGCGTGCCGCTGTACGAACTGGCCCGCGCCGGGCAGGTGGTGGAGCGCGAGGCGCGACGCATCACCGTGCACAGCCTCGAACGCGAGGGTTTCGAGGGCGGCGAGCGCGCGAGGCTGGTGCTGCGGGTTCGCGCGAGCAAGGGGACCTACATCCGCGTGCTGGCCGAGGACATCGGCGCCGCGCTCGGCTGCGGGGCCCACGTGGCGACGCTGCGCCGCAGTCGCGCGGGTCCGTTCAGCGATGCCGATGCGGTGAGCCTGGACGTGCTGGAGGAACTGCGCGCGAAGCGCGCGTTCGCGGAGCTCGACGGCTTCCTGCTGCCGGCGTCGTGCGCACTGGCGCACCTGCCGGAAGTGCGGCTCGCGGAGTCGAGTTGCTATTACCTCTCGCAGGGACAGGCAGTGACCGTTGCGACGCTGCCCGCGGCGGGACTGGTGCGCATCGCGGGGGAGGACGGGAGTTTCAGGGGAGTGGGCGAGGTGCTGGACGACCGGCGCGTTGCTCCCCGCAGGATGGGCGCCGCGTAACGCGCGGCGCGCGGAATGGCCGTTGCCGGGCCCGGCGCGGTCGTGTGGGACGATCCGGCTGCAAATATGCGCGGCCAGGATTCCGAGATCGGCGGCACGCTGCCGCCCTGGGCATATTGATCAAACTGAGGACTACACAATGGCTTTGAATGCAGAAGAGAAAGCGAAGATCGTGAAGGAATACCAGACCAAGGAGGGCGACACCGGTTCGCCGGAGGTCCAGGTTGCCCTGCTGAGCGCGAACATCGACAAGTTGCAGGGTCACTTCGGCGAGCACAAGAAGGACCACCACTCGCGCCGCGGCCTGATCCGCATGGTGAACCAGCGCCGCAACCTGCTGGACTACCTGAAGCGCAAGGACGCCGAGCGCTACGCGGCGCTCATTTCCCGACTCGGCCTGCGCCGCTGACCGGGGCCCGACAGGGCTGACAATTCAACGGCCGGCGGACGCCGGCCGACTGTGGAGGAATTTTCGTGAATCCAGTAAGAAAAACGTTCAAGTACGGTGAGCACACCGTCACGCTGGAGACCGGCCGCATCGCGCGGCAGGCCACCGGCGCCGTGCTCGTCACCATGGACCAGACCACGGTGCTCGTGACCGTGGTCGGCGACAGGAACCCGAAGGAGGACAAGGGTTTCTTTCCGCTGTCGGTTCACTACGTCGAGAAGAGCTTCGCGGCGGGCAAGATCCCCGGCGGCTTCTTCAAGCGCGAAGGCCGGCTGTCGGAGAAGGAAACGCTGACCTCGCGCCTGATCGACCGTCCGATCCGCCCGCTGTTCCCGAAGGGTTTCCGCAACGAAGTGCAGGTGCTCTGCACCGTGCTGTCGACCTGCAAGACCTCGGATCCGGACATCGCCGCGATGATCGGCACCTCGGCCGCGCTCGCTGTCTCGGGCATCCCCTTCGACGGTCCGATCGGCGCCGCGCGCGTCGGCTTCAGCGCCGACAAGGGCTACATCCTGAACCCGGATTACGCGCAGCTGCGTGAATCGGCGCTCGACATGGTCGTCGCCGGCACCGCGGAGGCCGTGCTGATGGTGGAATCCGAGGCGCAGGAGCTGACCGAGGACCAGATGCTGGGCGCGGTGCTGTTCGCGCACCAGGAGATGCAGATCGTGGTAAAGGCGGTGCAGGAACTGGCCGCCGAGGCCGGCAAGCCGCGCTGGGAGTGGACCGCCCCGGCGGAAAACGCCGCGCTGGCCGAAAAGCTGCGCGAGCAGTTCTCGCACGAGATCGGCGAGGCCTACCGCATCACCGAGAAGCAGGCACGCTACAACCGCGTCGCCGAGCTGCGCGATGCGGCTATCGCGGCGCTCGCCGAGCAAGCGTCGGCCGAGGAAATCGGCGCCGCGTTCGGCAAGCTCGAGAAGAAGATCGTGCGCGAGCGCATCGTCAACGGCAAGCCGCGCATCGACGGCCGCGACCTGAAGACCGTGCGTCCGATCGTCTCGGAAGTCGGTTTCCTGCCGCGCGTGCACGGCTCGGCGCTGTTCACCCGCGGCGAGACGCAGGCTATCGTGGTCGCCACGCTGGGCACTGCACGCGATGCGCAGATCATCGATGCGCTGCAGGGCGAGTACAAGGACACCTTCATGCTGCACTACAACTTCCCGCCGTATTCGGTGGGCGAGTGCGGCCGCATCGGTGCGCCGGGCCGTCGCGAGATCGGTCATGGCCGGCTTGCGCGCCGCGGTGTGGCGGCGATGTTGCCGTCGGTGGACGACTTCCCCTACAGCATCCGCGTGGTCTCCGAGGTAACCGAGTCGAACGGCTCGAGCTCGATGGCCACCGTTTGCGGCGCGAGCCTCGCAATGATGGACGCGGGCATCCCGGTCAAGGCGCCCGTCGCCGGCATCGCGATGGGCCTGGTGAAGGAAGGCAACAAGTTCGCTGTCATCACCGACATCCTCGGTGACGAGGATCACCTCGGCGACATGGACTTCAAGGTGGCGGGATCGGCCGAAGGCGTGACCGCGCTGCAGATGGACATCAAGATCCAGGGCATCACCGAGGAAATCATGGAAGCCGCGCTGGACCAGGCGCGCCATGCCCGCCTGCACATCCTGGGCGAGATGAGCCGCGCGATCTCGAAGTCACGTGAGGGCGTCTCCGATCACGCGCCGCAGATGGTCATGATCCGCATCGACACCGACAAGATCCGCGACGTCATCGGCAAGGGCGGTGCGACCATCCGCGGGATCACCGACGAGACGGGCGCCTCGATCGACATCTCGGACGACGGCACCGTGCGCATCTACGGCGAGAACGCCACGTCGCGTGACGCGGCGCTGGCGCGCGTGCAGGCGATCACGGCCGAAGCCAAGGTCGGCGAGATCTACACGGGCACCGTGGCGCGCATCGTCGATTTCGGCGCGTTCGTCACGATCCTGCCGGGCAAGGACGGCCTGGTGCACATCTCGCAGATCGCCAACCGTCGCATCGAGAACGTGAGCGACGTGCTGCAGGAAGGGCAGCAGGTGCGCGTGAAGGTGCTGGACGTCGATCCGCGCGGCCGCATCAAGCTCAGCATGAAGGATCTCGACGAGGAAGGCGGCGAAGGCGCCGGCTACGAGGGCGAGTGATGTCGCGCTGACGTGATGTCGCGAAAGGGGGCCTCCGGGCCCCCTTTTTTCTGTTCGCTGGTTGCAGGCCGGGCTTGCGCCCGACGCTGTCCGGATAAATCCGGACCTACCGGTGCCGGTGCTCGATCAGGTTCTGCACCACCGAGGGATCCGCGAGCGTGGTCGTGTCGCCCAGGCTGTCGAGTTCGTCGGCCGCCACCTTGCGCAGGATGCGTCGCATGATCTTGCCCGAGCGCGTCTTCGGCAGTCCCGGTGCCCACTGGATCACGTCGGGCTTGGCAATGGCCCCGATCTGCTCGCTCACCAGGTCCAGCAGTTCCTTGCGCAGGATCTCGCTCGGTTCGGCGTCGTGCATGAGCGTGACGTAGGCGTAGATGCCCTGTCCCTTGATGTCGTGCGGGAAGCCGACCACCGCAGCCTCGGCCACGGCAGGGTGCAGTACCAGCGCGCTTTCGACTTCCGCGGTGCCCATGCGGTGGCCCGAGACGTTGATCACGTCGTCCACGCGTCCCGTGATCCAGTAGTAGCCGTCGGCGTCGCGGCGGGCGCCGTCACCGGTGAAGTAATAGCCGCGGTAGGTGCTGAAGTAGGTGTCGATCATCCGCTGGTGGTCGCCGTAGACGCTCCTGATCTGGCTCGGCCACGAACGCGTGATCACGAGGTTGCCGCTCGCTTCGCCTTCGAGGATGCGTCCCTCGGCGTCGACCAGCGCCGGCACCACGCCGAAGAACGGACGCGTGGCGGAGCCGGGCTTGAGCGGCGTGGCGCCGGGAAGCGGCGCGATCATGATCGCGCCGGTCTCGGTCTGCCACCACGTGTCGACGACCGGGCATCGCGTCTCGCCGACCACGCGGTAATACCACTCCCAGGCCTCGGGGTTGATCGGCTCGCCGACGGAGCCGAGCAGGCGCAGGCTGCGGCGCGAGGTGCGCGTCACGTGCTCGTTGCCCATGCCCATCAGTGCGCGCAGCGCGGTCGGCGCCGTGTAGAAGATGTTCACCCCGTGCCTGTCGATGATCTCCCAGCAGCGCGCCGGCGTGGGCCAGGTGGGCACGCCCTCGAACATCAGTGTGGTCGCGGCATTGGCGAGCGGCCCGTAGACGATGTAAGAGTGCCCGGTGACCCAGCCGACGTCCGCGGTGCACCAGTAGATGTCGCCGTCGTGGTAGTCGAAGACGTACCTGTGGGTCATCGCGGCCTGCAGCAGGTAGCCCGCGGTGGTGTGCAGCACGCCCTTGGGCTT
>CAYXJM010000153.1:0-6266 GCA_964465455.1 uncultured Klebsiella sp. | reverse complement strand
ACGAGCGCGACCGCATCCGCGCCTCGATCGACAAGCAGAAGGTGATGATCGGCGATTTGCGCATCACCAGCGCCGGTACGGGCACCGTCGACGAGACCTTCGTGCACGTGGGCGAATACGTGGTGCCGGGGCAGCGGCTGCTGCTCATGCACGATCCCGAGCGCATCTGGGTCGATGCGAACATCCGGGAAACCGAGATCCGTCATGTCGAGCCGGGCGACAAGGTCGCGATCAGCGTCGATGCCTACCCGGACCGCGAGTTCCGTGGCGAAGTGGTGCGCGTGGGACAGTCCGCCACCAGCCAGTTCTCGCTGCTGCCGAACACCAACCCGAGCGGCAATTTCACCAAGGTCACGCAGCGCCTGCCGGTGAAGATCTCGATCGATCAGGCGGACGAGCTGCTGCGCCCCGGCATGATGGTCGAGGTCGCGATTGAAATCCGCTGACGAGGAGGTAGAGCGTTACATCGCGCGGCTGCCGCCGAGCGAAGGCCTCGCCGCCGGGTTCCGCGCCTGGGGCCTCGAGTACCGCTGGTTTGCCCTGCTCACGACCGTAACCGGCAACGTGGCGGCAATGCTCGCCGGCACGATCATCAACGTCGCGATCCCCGACATCATGGGCGCCTTCGGCATCGGACAGACCGAGGCGCAGTGGCTGTCGACCGCGAACCTCGCCGCGGCGACGGTGGCCATGCTCGCGAGTTCGTGGATGGTGCGCGTGCTGGGACTGCGCCAGACCGTGAACCTCACGACCTACCTGTTGCTCGCGGGCTCGCTGCTCGGGGGGCTCGCCACCAACACCGAGCTCATGATCATCGCGCGCATCATGCAGGGCATCACGGCAGGCGTGCTGACGCCGGTGTCGACGATGCTGATCTTCCAGGTGTTCGTGCCGGGCAGGCAGGGTGTGGCGATCGGCATCACCTCGGTCGGCGCCATCCTCGCGCCCGCGATAGGACCGGCGATCGGCGGCGTGCTGATCGACACCTTCAACTGGCGCTACGTGTTCTACGCCGGCGTCCCGTTCTCCGTGCTCACGCTGGCGGCCTCCTTCGTGTTCATGCCCTCGCGCCAGGCGCAGGCCACGCGCGTGCCTTTCGACTGGAACGGGATGATCGGGCTCAGCGTGGCGCTGACGGCGCTGCTGGTGGGCCTCAGCAACGGCGAGAAGGAAGGCTGGGGATCGGACTACATCCTGGGCTGCTTCGCCGTGGCGCTGGTCGCCGGCACCGGCTTCGTCTGGTGGCAACTGCGCACCGAGCACCCGTTGCTGGACCTCGGCCTGTTCACGCACCGCAATTTCACGATCATGTCGACCAACAGCTTCGTCTTCGGCGCCGGGCTCTTCGCCTCGACCTACCTGGTGCCGCTGTTCCTGCAACTGGTGCAGCACCTGAGCCCGACCCGCGCCGGCGCGCTGATGATACCGCCCGGCATCGCGATGGCGCTGCTCTTCCCCGTGGCGGGCCGGCTGGCCGAGCTCGTCGACCACCGCCTGCTGATCAGCGGCGGGATCGGCTTCTTCGCGACCTCGTTCTGGCTGATGTCGGGCGCGGACGCGAATACCGGCTTCTGGGCGCTCGCGTGGTGGCTGGTCCTGAGCCGACTGGGGATCGGCCTCGTGATACCGGCGCTGCAACTGGGCGCGCTCAGCGACATCGAGGCCAGCCGGCTGAGCCAGGCGGCGGCGGCGTTCAACTTCATGCGCCAGATAGGTGGCGCCTTCGGCGTGAACCTGATGTCGGTCGTGCTCGAGCGGCGCCACATCTTCCACGCCGACTACCTGTTGTCGACGCAGACCTTCGGCAGCAGCGAGACCCTGTCGGTGCTGGGCCTGCTGCGGGGCCTGTCGCATTCGCTCGGCTTCGTCGGCACGGAGGAATGGCACGCCGCGCGCGCCTTCCTGCAGGGGATGGTGCAGCAGCAGGCGCTCGGCGCGGCATTCCGCGACAGCTTCGTGATCCTCGTGATCGCCTTCCTGGTCACGCTGGTCCCGACGCTGGCGCTGAAGCCGCGCAGGGCGAGAGCGCCCTGATCAGAACGCCCGCATCGTGTCGAAGATCATCGTCGAGGCCAGGTGCGCGACCTGCCGCGTGCCGGCATCGTCACGCGGCACCACCTGCAGGCCGCAGGCGTAGCCGCTGGCAGCCGGAGCCGGCGCGCACCAGCGGCACTCGACCTCGAAGCTGATCGAGCGCGTGCCCAGCATGCGCGCGGCGATGTCCATCTGCAGCGCCACGCGGCTGCCCGGCAGCACCGGGGCATCGCACAGCGCCATCAGCCCTTCGCACGAGAGATCCGCGAGTTCGCCGAAACGCTGGCCGGTGTCGGCATATGCCAGGTCGTAGAACACCTGGCTGGGTTGGCGGGGAGTGGTTCTTCGCTCGGACATGTCTCACCTCCGCCCGCAAGGGGCATCGCGTGGTCGACCGCTGGCGCGGGGATGCCCCCCGCGCCTTCCCGATTATTCGCCCGTCTCCCCCGCCATGCAACGCCCGTTACGCGCCGACGCGGATCGCATAGCGGAAGCGCGGCTCCCAGTAGGCGTCGTCGAGGCGCGAGAGCATCACGCCGGTGCTGCTGGACACGTGCAGGAACTGGCGCTTGCCCACGTAGATCCCGACGTGGCGCTCCGCCGGCCCGGTGTCGAAGAACACCAGGTCGCCCGGACGCATGTGCGAAGGCTCCACCTTGCTGCCCACGCCGCGCTGTGCCGACGTGTCGCGCGGCAGCTGCACGCCGAAACGCTGCAGGTAGGTGAGCTGGATGAAGCCCGAGCAGTCCAGTCCCTCGCGTGAATGCCCGCCCGTGCGGTACGGCACGCCGGCCCAGTCGAGGTACTGCTCGAGGAGCGCGGCGCGCGTGGCCTCGGGATCGGCCAGCGACACCTGCCCGGGCAGCGCGGAGTGCCGGTAATCCGGCGGCGGCTCCGGCGCGGGCTCCGGTCCGCCCATCCATCCACAGCCGGTCAAGCCGGACACCAGCAAGAACAGCACGAGCAATGCAATGCGATTCATTCTCAACCCAGGAAACGCACGAACAGGAAGATGCCGATCATCGTGAGCGCCAGGCCCAGCTTGGCCGCGGCGCCCAGCACCAGGCCGAGCGTGGCGCCGACGCCGGCCCGCCCCGCCTCCGACCAGGTGCGTCGCGCGCTGATCTCCCCGATCACCGCGCCCGCCATCGGCCCGAGCAACAGGCCGGGCAACCCGAAGAATAGACCAATCAGCGCGCCGAGCGCCGCGCCGAGCGCCGCGCGCGGCGAGGCGCCGAAGCGGCGTGCCCCGAAGGAGCCCGCCACGAAGTCCACCGCGACGATCAGGCTCCCGAGCACGGCGAGCGCCGCCAGCGTGCCGACGCCCGCGTAGCGGAAGTCCTCGATCCACGCCGCCATGACCAGCCCGGCCAGCAGCAGCGCCGCGCCCGGCAGCACCGGCAACACCAGCCCGGCGACGCCGGCCAGCACCAGCGCGACGGCGACCAGCCAGAGGAAAATCGCAGGATCCATCGCCGCGGCCCTCAGTCGTACCCGCGCACCGGCGCGCGCGCGGACTTGAGCTGGCCGCGCCGGCTCTTGTCGTCGACGCGCTTGCGCCGCGCGCTCGTGCTGGGGCGGGTGGCGATGCGCGGGGCGCGGCGCAGCAGCCCCCGCGCCACCAGTTCGCGCAGCCGCTCCAGCGCATCGTCGCGGTTCTTCTCGAGGCTGCGGAAGCGCTGCGCCTTGATCACGATCACGCCGTCCTTGCTGATGCGCTGGTCGTGCAGCGCGAGCAGCGCCTCGCGCAGCGCCGCCTCCAGCGAGGACGCCTTCAGGTCGAAGCGCAGGTGCACGGCGTTCGAGACCTTGTTCACGTTCTGCCCGCCGGCCCCCTGCGCCCGGACGGCGTTAAACTCGATTTCCCCGTCGCCCACCACGACGCCGCGCGCGAGCTCGATCATGGCGACTGGCTCTCCGGGTTGCGGCCGGTGAACTGCCGGTAATAGGCGCGGATCGCGGCGATGTCGGTGTCGAGGTCGCCGGTCAGCTCGGCCACCGGCCCGAGGTGGATGAGCTTGCCGGGGTAATGCCACGACACCTGCACCACCGGCAGCTGCGCGAGCGCCGCGATGCGCAGGAACCCCGTCTTCCAGCGCTCCACGCGCCGTCGCGTGCCCTCCGGCGTGATCACCATGATGATCTCGGGCGTGTTGAGCAACCGCTCGGCCACGTCCTCCACCAAGCCCGCCGGCGCGGCGCGGTTGGTGGGGATGCCGCCGGTGGCGCGCAGGACGAGCGACAACGGCCACACGAAGGCCGAATCCTTGATCATGTAATTGATGCGGATGCCCAGCGCGAGCAGTGCCGCCATGGCGACCGCCCAGTCCCAGTTCGAGGTGTGCGGCGCCGCGATCGCGATGAAGCGCGGTTCGTCGGGCAGGTTCCCGGTGACGCGCCAGCCCAGCAGGCGCAGGACCGTGCGCCCCACCCAGCGCGTGAACGCGTTGCCGCCCTTCGGCACCCGCGGCGGCATCTGCGGCACCACTTCGCTCACGGCGCTCCCGTCTCGCGCCGGCGCTCAGGCACCGGGTCCGCCCGCCGGCATCTGCAGGAACTCGATGAGGGTGGGGTCTCCCGCGCGCTCGAGGTAGGCGAACACGGTATCGGCCGACCAGCGCTTGTACCAGACCGCCTCGTAGCCGAGCGGGCGCAGCTTCTCGACCCAGTGGTCGGTGTCGTCGACGCGGAAGCGGATGTGGTGCATCCCCTCGCGACCGGCCTCGATGAACTCGCGGTGCGGGCTCGCGCCGCCCGTCCACTCGATCAGCTCGATCTCGAGATCCCCGCTGCGGCCGAACGCTATGTGCAGCCCGGCATCCGCGAGGCGGCCGCGGTAGAGCGCCTGCGTGACCGAGCCGTCCATCGTGGTGAACGGCCCGAACAGCGGCGCGTACATCGCCATGGCGCGCTCGAGGTCGCGCACCACGAAGCCGACCTGGTCGCAGGGCGGCAGCCCGAGCAGTGCGATGTCCGGCGCGGCGACCGGCGTGCCCATCTGTGTTGCCATGCGCGTTGTGCTCCCTGTCATCCGAGGTGTCGATCGAGAAAATCGGTGAATTCGCGCCGCGCCTCCGCGCTCTCCGGCGCGTCGGGCCCGAAGCCCCCGTGCGGCATCGCCTCCCACACGTGCAGTTCCGCCGTCACGCCGGCAGCCCGCAGCGCGCGGTGCATGCGCACCGAGTTCGACAGGAACAGGTCGCGCGTGCCGGTCTGGATCTGCGTCGGCGGATAGCCGGGCGTGAAATCGCCGAACAGCGGCGAAAGGTAGGGGTGGCGCAGGTCCGCGCCGTCGGCGTAGAGCGCGATCTCCCCGGGCAGCGGTCCGGGCAGCACGTTGTCGACGTCGCGGTTGGTGGCGAAGCTGTCGCCCGATTCGGTGAGATCGCACTCCGGCGTGAACAGGCCGAGCGCCCCCGGCAACGGCAGCCCCAGGTCGCGCGCCTTCAGCACGGCCGCCGCCGCGACGTTGCCGCCGGCCGAGGCGCCCGAGATCGCGATCCGCCCCGGCACGCGCGCCGCGAGCGCCGCGCGGTACGCCTCGACCACGTCGTCCACCGCGGCCGGGTACGGGTGATCCGGCGGCATGCGGTAGTCCACCGACCAGGCCTCGCAGCCCGTCTGCAGCGCCACCAGCGCCGCTTCGGCGCGCGCGAAGGCGCCGCCCATGTAGACCAGCGCGCCGCCGTGCACCGTGATGCGCAGCCACTCGCGCCGCGACGGGTGCGGCTCGGCCGGCACCGCCACGTGCACGACGACGCCGGCGATCGTGCGCGTCTCGACGCGCGCGCGGTCCCCGACCGCGGCCAGCATCTGCTGCACGCGCGCCTCGCTGCCGGCGTCCACCTGCGCCACACGGCGCCGCCAGGCCTCCTTGTCCTCCAGCGGGGGACACTCGCCGAGCGTCACCCGCGGCATCGCGAGGCAGGCGCGCGCCTCCGGGCTCACCGAGGCCGGCAACGGGATGCGCCGCGCGCCCAGCAGCAGGCTGCCGTCCGCGGCCAGTGCCACCGCTCCGGGCGCCGGGAATCGTTCTTCGCTCATCTCGGTCACTGCTCCACCGCCTCGACGCGCTCCTCCTCGCCCACCGGCGCGAGCAGCGCTTCGCTCTTGTGGCGCGAATTGTTGATGGCCGGCGACAGCGGCGCAAGCACAAACGCATGAGGCAGCCGCGAATACAGGATGTCCGAGGGATCGCCGAGCGGCGTTTCGACGTCCAGCCAGCGTGCGAA
>CAYXJM010000152.1:4272-6322 GCA_964465455.1 uncultured Klebsiella sp. | reverse complement strand
GCGTGTTGCCGAAATCGCTCCCGGCGATTTCGGCATCCACATGTCCGCTCGCGGCGCAGGCCCGTCCCTCGCCGCGCGGGCGGCTCAGACTGCGGGCGCCGCGTCCACGCCGAAGACGTCCTGGTAGCTGATCAGCCACGAGGCGAACAGCACCGGAACTGCGACCAGCAGGCCGAGCATGAAGGGAATCATCGCGACGGCGAAGGCGATCAGCGCGATCACGCCGTAGACCAGCATCGGCATGAGGTTCGCGAGGCAGGCCGCGAGGCTTTGTTTCATCGCGCTCCACGGCTCGGCCGACTGGAACATCACCGCGGGGATCGCGAACCAGTACATCGCCGTGATCGGGGCCATCAGGGCCAGGAATACGAGACCGGCGAAGGCGATGCCGAGCAGGCCGCCGGCGGTGGCGGAGGCGTCGCCCGACATCGCGCCGGCGAGCATCGCCATCCCGCCGGCACCGAAGGTGATGGCCGCGAACACCAGGGCCGCCACCATGATCAGGCCCACGTAGATGCCGGCGACGATCAGCACCGGTTTCAGCGCGGGGTGCGAGAAGATCGCGAACAGGTCGGCGACCTGCAGCGTGCCGCCGGTCTGCAGGTTGCGCGCCGCGAGCAGCGCGCCCGCCGACAGCACCGCCGACACGAAGGGGCTCAGCAGCCCGCCCAGCAGGGGCACCAGGTTGCAGATCATCGAGATCACGACGACCAGCAGCACCAGCGCGATCCACGGGCCGGGCGCGCGCAGGAACAGCGCCCAGCCCGCGGTGATCCAGTCGAGGCCGCGACCCGCGGCGACGCTGCGTACGGCGGGAGCGGCCGGGGGTTTGTCTTCGCTGTTCATGTGGCGGGTCTCCGTGGCGGGGGGCGACGCAATCGTTCCGTCGTTCGAGGATAGCACGCCGGGCCGCGCCGGCAGTCGCGACGCGCATGGGCTAAGCTTCGCCGGATGAATCGCCGCGGAACGACGCCATGAGCTACCTGGGGAAGAGCTACCATCCGCCGGGCACGGCGCCCGGCACGCTCGACGACCGGCAGCGTGGCGCGATCGAGATCCGGCTCGTGGACTACGATGCCGTCGACTACGTCGAACTGAAGCTCGAACGGCCGGAGGACTGCAGGCCCTATCTCGACCGGGTCTCGCGCACCTGGATCCAGGTCAATGGCCGCCCCGACGCCGACACCCTGCGCAGCCTCGGGCGCCTGTTCGACCTGCACGAGCTCGCGCTGGAGGACGTGCTGAACACGGGCCAGCGCCCGAAGATGGACATCTACGGCGAGCAGCTGTTCATCGTGCTCGCGATGCCGCGCCACGTCGACGGCAGCGTCGTGCACGAGCAGGTCAGCATCTTCGCCGGCCCCGATTACCTGATCTGCTTCTCGACCACGGCCGCGGATCCCTTCGAGCCCCTGCGCAAGCGCATGCGGCCTCCGTCCAGCTCGCGCCTGCGCAGCCAGGGCATCGATTACCTGCTCTACGGCATCGTCGACTTCGTGATCGACGCCGGCTTCCCGGTGCTGGAGGAGTTCGGCGTCGAGATCGAGGAGCTCGAGGAGCTGCTGCTGGCCTCGCCGGGGCGCGACGCGCTGTCGCGCATCCACCACGTGCGCCGCGAGCTGGTGCTGCTGCGGCGCATGCTGTGGCCGCAGCGCGAAGTGGTGAGCCGGCTGCAGCGCGACGAGATCGCGCTGCTCTCGGGGCAGACGATGCCCTTCCTGCGCGACTGCTACGACCACTGCGTGCAGATCATCGATCTGCTCGAGAGCTTTCGCGAGATGTCGGCGAGCCTGCTCGAGGTCTATCTCTCCAGCATCAGCAACCGCACCAACGAGGTGATGCGGGTGCTCACGATCATCTCGACGATCTTCATCCCGTTGACCTTCATCGTCGGCGTCTACGGGATGAACTTCGACACCACGCGCTCGCCCTGGAGCATGCCGGAACTCGGCTGGTACTACGGCTATCCGCTGGTGTGGGGCGTGATGATCGGAATTGTCGCGACGCTGCTGTGGTTCTTCCGGCGCAAGCGCTGGCTGTAGGTCCGGCG
>CAYXJM010000152.1:0-4172 GCA_964465455.1 uncultured Klebsiella sp. | reverse complement strand
AGGCCGCCGTCGACCGTGACGACCGAGCCGGTCATGTAGGCCGATGCGCCGGAGGCGAGCAGCAGGATCGCGCCGTCGAGGTCGCCCGGGTCGCCCAGCCGGCGTTGCGGGATGCGCTTCAGCAGCTGCGCGCCCGCGGCGGAGTCGAGGAAATCAGCCGCCATGTCGGTGCGGTAATAGCCGGGCGCGATGGCGTTGACGCGGATACCGTGGCGCGCCCATTCCAGCGCCATCGCGCGCGTCAGCTGCAGCAGTCCGGCCTTGGCGGCGCCGTAGGGGCCGGTGCGCTGCTGCACGGCGGATCCGAGGATCGAGGCGATGTTGACGATCGCGCCGCCCGTGCCGCTGGCGATCATCATCGTGGCCGCGGCGCGCGCCACCAGCCAGGCGCCCTTGAGATTGGCGTCCATGACCCGGTCCCACTCGTCCTCGCCGATGTCGAGCAGCGACTTGTCGGCCGCCGTGCCCGCGTTGTTCACGAGCACGTCGAGCGGCCCGAGCGCGGCCACGGCGGCAAAGGCCTCGGCGACGCTGGCCGCGCTCGCGACGTCCATGCCCACGCAGTGCGCCTCGCCGCCAGCGGCGCGTATCGCGGCGGCCGCCTGCCCGAGCGGCTCGGCGCGCCGCGCCGCGAGGATCACGGTGGCGCCCGCACCGGCGAGGGTGCGCGCGAAGCGCTGCCCGAGCCCGGTGCCGCCGCCGGTGACGAGGACGCGCCGTCCGCTCATGTCGAACGGCGATTGCGGGATGTTCATGTGGCCCTCCGGGTCCGGTGCGCATGTGTGCCGCGCGTGCGCGGAATGTAACGCGCGGCCGGCCGCCGGAGAAGCGCGCGGGCGGCGCCGCAGCCGGCGGTGGGGCGCGACGGCGAGGGGGAGCCCGCTGCGTCGAAGCGCGCTACAATCGGTCGTCGACCCCGCAAGGGAAGCCGTGATGGAAGGACAACCGGTTGACGCCGCCGACGAGCGCAGCCGGCTCAGGAAGAACATCCTGCTGCTGGTGCGTTACTGCGCCTTCATCGGGCCGAGCCGCAACGCCGAGATCGTGCTGCACGTGCTCTCCGAGGTGGAACGCCTGAAGGTGCGCTACCGGGCGCTCGATCCCGCGCGCGCGGCTGACTCAGGAGGCGGGGCCGTCCCCTGAACCGCCGATCACTGCCGGCAGGTAGCCGTCCACGAACGCCTGCGGCATGCGCACCGGCTTGCCCGTCGAGATCCTGATGCACACCAGCTCCCAGTCGCCGCGGAACAGCGTGGCGCCGTCGGCGCCGCGGCGCACCTGGAAGTGCCGGCTCATCTGCAGGCGGCCGTCGCTCCCCGTGAGCCAGGTGCCCACCTCGAGCTCGTCGCCGGCGACGGCCGCGAGCAGGTATTCGTAGCGCGCGCTGCGCACCACCATCGCGCGGTCGAGCGCGCGGTAGCCGTCGGGCGCGAGGCCGAGTGCGGCCGAGTGGCGCCAGGCGGCGTCCTGGCACCAGCCGATGTAGGCGATGTTGTTCGCGTGTCCGAGCACGTCGATGTGCGCGGGCAGCACGCGCACGGCGTGGACCCAGGGCTGCGGGTAGTCCCAGCCCGGCATCAGTGCGACTGGCGGGTCAGCCGGTCGAGGTAACCCATGGCGAGCGCCGAAAACACGAAGGTCATGTGGATGACCGTGTACCACAGCAGCTTGTCGTTGTCGGTCTTCTCGGCGTTCATGAAGATCTTCAGCAGGTGGATGCTCGAGATGGCCACGATGCTCGCGGCCACCTTGAGCTTCAGCGACGAGGAGTCCATCTTGCCGAGCCAGCTGAGCTTCTCGGTCTCGTCGCTGACGTTCAGCGCCGACACGAAGTTCTCGTAGCTGCTCATCATCACCATCACCAGCAGCCCGCCGACCAGCGCGAGGTCGATCAGCGACAGGATGACCAGCACGAGGTCGGCCTCGCTGATCGTGACGATGTGCACCAGCAGGTGGAACACCTCCTGGAAGAACTTCACGCCGAGCGCGATCAGCGCGAAGCTGAGCCCGAGGTAGATCGGCGCGAGAATCCAGCGCGCGCGATAGATCAGCTGCTCGATCAGGTTCTCCATGCTCTGCGGTGTCCTCGTCGGTCGCGGCGGAATGGCGCCGGTCCGGGAGCCCGGCGCGGCGCGCATCCTACCACAGGCGTTCCGGCGCGCGAGGCTCAGTCGGCGGCGGGCTGCTGCGCGGTGGCGACGAAGCGGGCCGGGTCGTAACCCAGCGCCGCGAGGCGCTCGCGGATGCCGGCCAGCGTGGCGGGATCCAGCGCCGGCGTGCGCGCGAGGATCCAGCCGTAGCGGCGCCCGGGACTCCCGACCACGGCCCAGCGGTAGTCCGGGTCGAGCGCGACGATCCAGTAGTCGCCCCACACCGGACGCCAGCCCAGCAGGCTGAAGAAGCTCACCTCGAGGCGCGCGTTGCTCTGCGGATCGACGATGCGCGCCAGCCCCCGTGCTTCGTCGGTGCCGTCGCGGGTGCGGCAGCGGTTCAGGACGTCGATGGTGCCGTCGGGGTTCGGCGTGTAGCGGGCCGTGGTGTCGCCGAGGCAGTTGCGCTGGAACCACATCGGGATCGCCGCGATCTCGTACCACAGCCCGGCGTAGCGGGCGATGTCGACCGCCGGCACGGTCGAGAGCGGCGCGGGCTCCGCGGCCGCCGTGGTCGCAGGCGCCACGGACAGGGCGAGGGCGGACAGGAGCAGGGCGCGGCGCGCGGTCGCGAAAGGACGGCTGGGCATGTGCGGGATCCGATCCGGAAGCGTGGCGCTACCGTACATCAGGATCGTCGCGGCGTGAATGCCGCGCCCCGCGTCGCAACCGGGGCGCGCGGCGCTGCGGATGAATCCCCGGGTGATATCCGCTAAGGTGGCACCCGATGCGACGCGGGTGTTCGCGGGCGCCGCACAACGGAGACGGGCTGAACGCATGTCGAACTACAAGTCCTTCGGAAAATTCCACCGCTGGATCTACCGCCTGAGCGGCGGCACGATACTCGGCACGCTCGGCCTCGGCCGCAAGGTGCTGCTGCTGACCACCACTGGGCGCAAGAGCGGCGCGCGGCGCACCACGCCGCTGATCTACATGCCGGACGGCGAGCGCTTCGTGATCTACGGCTCGAACGGCGGCCAGGAAACTCCGCCGGCGTGGTTGCTCAACCTCGAGGCGGATCCGCGCGCCGAGGTCGAGGTCGGAAGGCGCCGCGTCGCGGTCACGGCGCACGTCGCCGAAGGCGCGGAACGCGAACGCCTGCTGCCGGCTGCCCACGCCTACAACCCGCACTGGAAGGGCTACCAGGAACACGCAAAGCGGTGCATTCCGCTGGTCGTGCTGACGCCGTGAACCGTTACTGCGGCAACTGCGGCGCCGCGTTCGGTGCGCCGCCGGACGGCGCGACGCGCTGCGCGGCCTGCGGCGCGCTCGCCCTTCCCGGGCCGAAGGTGCTGGTGGCCTGCTTCGTGTTCCAGGGCGACAGGCTGCTGTGGATGCGCCGCGCGCACGACCCGCAACGCGGCTACTGGGCGGTGCCGGCCGGCTTCATGGAGCTCGGCGAGACGCTCGAGGAAGCCGCGGCGCGGGAGTTGCGCGAGGAGACGGGGCTGGTGCTCGCGCCCACGGAGCTCAGGCTCTACAGCCTGGGGTCGATCACGCAGATCAACGAGGTCTACGTCGCGTTCCGCGCCTCGGTGCAGGACGCCCGCTGCGAGCCCGGCCCCGAGGCGCTCGACGTGCGCTTCTTCGCGGAAGCGGAACTGCCCTGGGACCAGGTCGCCTTCCCGCACGCGAACTACTCGATCCAGATGGCCTACGACGACATCCGTCGCGGCCGCTTCGGCCTGTACCTCGCGCAGCACGATCGCGGCGAGCTCGTGGACCAGTTCGGACACCTGGTGGAATCCGACCGCCGCTGAGCGGTTCCTGCCCGCGGCGCTTTTGCGTATCCTTCACCGCTTTTCACGGGAGTTCCAGCGATGGGCCTGTTCGATTTCGCCCCCGGGCGCGAGGGCTATTACGGCAAGTACGGCGGCGCCTTCCTGCCGGAGATCCTGCACTCGACCGTCGAGGAACTGCGCGAGGGCTTTCGCGCGTGCAAGAACGACCCGGCCTTCTGGGAGGAATACCGGCAGCTGATGCGCGAGTACTCGGGGCGCCCGACGCCCGTGACCTACCTCG
>CAYXJM010000151.1:3990-6340 GCA_964465455.1 uncultured Klebsiella sp. | reverse complement strand
GTCCATGCTGGCCCCGGAAAAGCCTTCCTGCAGGAACACTTCCCGCGCCGCCTCGACGATCTGCCTGATCTTGTTCTGTCGCCGCAGCTCTCGCGCCGAGGTCGCGATGCCGTCTGCGTTGCGGGTCGGTTTCGCGCTCATGCCGCCTGCCTTCCTCTTGCAGCTAAAAACGGTACGGTGTAGTTTACATAAAAACCGGACGGAGAACGCGCATGCAGACGCTCGCAGAACTCGACCTGATGAACCTGCCCATGGAAGAGCCCGGATTCAGCGCCGATCCCTGGCCGCACTTCGCCGCGGCGCGCCGCCAGCACCCCTGGCTGGCCAAATGCGCATTCGGCTACGTCGTCCACCAGTACGAGGCCATGAAGGACCTGCTCGTGCAGGACGACAGGATGCGCCTGGCGACCGGCATGATAGTGCAGATCTTCGGCGCGCAGGGCACCCCCTGGGGCCGGATGCTCGAGAACGGCATTGCCTGCCAGACCGGAGCGGACCACCGGCGGCTGCGATTCACGCTGCAGCCCCTGTTCTCGCCGAAGCAGGCGAACCTGAACCGCGCGCTGATGCGCGACGTCGTCTCCGGCCTGCTCGACGAGTGGGCGCCGCGGGGCGCCTTCGACTTCGAGGAGTTCATCTCGAATTTCCCGATCGGCGTGATCTGCCGCATGATCGGCGCGCCCACCGCGGAGATCCCGCGCCTGCGCTCCTCGCTCGAGACGCTGGGACTGCAATTCGCCATGGACGTGACGATGCTGCCTGCCCTGCAGGAGGCCACCGTGACCCTGGACCGGTTCGCGCAGCAGGTGGTGGCGGACCGGCGGGCAGGCAAGCGCCCCGTGGAAGGCGAAGGCCAGCTCCTCGACGTGCTGCTCGAGGCCACCGACGCCGGCGGCATGTCCGAGCGCGAGCTCTACGACCTGCTGATCTTCCTGTTCGCGGCCGGCTACGACACCTCCAAGAACATGATGACCTGGATCATGTACGACCTCCTCGATCGCCCGGAGCATTACCGGCGCTGCGCGGAGGATCTGGCGTTCTGCGAGAAGATCGTCGAGGAATCGTTCCGCTTTCACAGCGTCGCGAACATTCCGCGCCTGACGACGGCGGACGTGGTCTACCGCGACGTGCTGGTGCCCGAGGGCACCATGCTGTTCTTCCCCGTCAGCGTGGGTGGCAGGGATCCGGCGGCGTTCCCCGACCCTGACAGCTACGATCCCGAGCGGGTCGGCGTGAACCGCCACATGGCTTTCGGGCGCGGTGCGCACCTGTGTCTTGGCCAGTACATCGCGCGCGCCCAGATCGCCGAAGGCCTGCAACTGATCGCCCGGCGCATCAGGAATCCGCGGCTGGCGGCCCCGGTGACGTGGCGTCCGTTCTTCGGCGTCTGGGGCCTCAAGGGGCTGCCGATCGAATTCGAACCGTCGCCGGCGGCGTAGCGCGCCGGCGCGAACAGCGTTGTTCGATCAGTCGATGGTGGCGATCATCGCGGCGTAGCTTTCGAAGCCCAGTGCCGCGGTGATCCGTTCGCGCCAGATCGCATCGAGCATCGCGACGACTTCCGGCCCGAGTTGCTCGCGCGATTCGCCGACCGCGCCGCTGCGCACCTTCGACGAGTCGCTGTTGGCGGGCAGCCCGGCTACGGCGACGCTGCGTTCCCGCATCAGCCGGTCGTCGAACCGGTCCTGGTGCGCGCGCATGAACGCGAACGAGGCGTGTTCCTCGGTGATGGCCAGCAGTTCGTCGTCGAGCGCGATCCCCATGAACGCGGCGACCCTGCGGATGGTCCGCGGCAGGTCGGCGCTCATGTGCTCGTAGGCCATGAACAGTACGTCGGGATCGTTGCGCCGCGGCCACCAGGACCTGAGGTGGGTCCAGTAACCTTGCCCGCTGCCGCCAGGCGCGCTGTCGCGCGCGATGAACGCGGCGCGCACGAAGTCGTCGAGCGAGACGGCGCCGGGCTCCAGTGTCCAGCCCTCCATGAACTTGTACAGGGACCAGGCGACGTCCTTCGGGTCGCGGCAGGAAACGATGTAGCGCCCGCCCTTCGGAACGTGACGGGCGTCGAGGTGGCTCTTGAAGACGCGGGGCTCGGCCATCTGCTCGGCATCCAGGTCGAGCCCGAGATCGGTGGAGGCCTCGATCCAGGGGCACACCCGGCTGATGTCGTCGAAATCCATGTCGCCGCGCGTGCGCAGGGTGTGGGCGATCTGCTGCAGCCAGGTGGTGCCGCTCTTGGTGAACGGCGCGATGACGATGTCGGTGGGCCTGAGCTTCAGCTCGAGACCCTTGCGGGTTCCCTCCGGCGTGAACATGGCGCCGAGCACGGCGCCCATCGCCTCCAGGGACG
>CAYXJM010000151.1:0-3890 GCA_964465455.1 uncultured Klebsiella sp. | reverse complement strand
GTTCCCTCCGGCGTGAACATGGCGCCGAGCACGGCGCCCATCGCCTCCAGGGACGCGGCTCGACCCGAGGGTGCCCGGCCGCGGTCGCTGCTGTTCGTCATGAAGCCCTCGCCTCGCTGCATCGGTTGCGGGGGCACTGTAAATGATCAGCGTTGACGGCGGCAAAGGTCGCCCGCGTCGAGCAGCCCGAGGTCGGCGCGGAACTCGGCGAGCATTTGCGCGAGCGGGCCACCGCCGGTGAGCCGCGCCGAGGCCGCCTCGCACCACGGCAGCAGGTAGCGCGCGCGCAGTTCGCGCACGAGCACCGGCTCGTCGGCCTCGATCGCGCAGGCCAGCAGTTCGCAGGCGACACCGAGCTGGTCCGGCGCCAGCTGACGCTCCGACCAGCCGAGCCCGAGGTGGTCCATGACGCGCAGCAGCGCTTCGCGCGTGGCCGCGCCGTCGCAGCCGATGCCCGCGTGCAGCAGCAGCGGCACGGACGCTCCGGGGCCGAGACACAGCGACCAGTAGTCCACCCGCACATCGGCGAAGCGTCCCGGCAGTCCGAGCGCGGCCCAGGCTTCCTCGCGCGCGGCGGCGTCGCCGAGCGGGCTCCACAGCCTCGCCCACGCCAGCATCGCAAGTGCGTTCTCGTCCGCCATGCCGCGCTAGCCCAGCGTCAGCCAGGCGTCGCTGACCGACTTGAGGCCCGCGCGTTCGCCGTGCTGTCCCTGCCACACCGCGACGCCGAAGCGACGCTGCACGGCGAGCGCTTCCCAGGCGTCGAGCGCGAAGCGCACGCGCCAGCGCCCGGCTTCCCATGCGCACTGCGCGCTCCACCCGGGCGGGGCATCGCCGCGCTGCATCGTGCCGAGCCCCTCGGCGCGCATGCGCCACGGGCGCTCGCGGTCGGCGCGCCAGTACACCGCCTCGACCGGCTGTCCCGGCGCGCCCATCGTGATCCACGGCGCATCGGCGGTCAGCGGGCAGAGCAGGGCGCAGGCGTCGACGAAGCGGTCCGTCTGCGCACCGGCGGCGCCCTGCATCCGGGCGCAATCCCAGCCGAGCTCGATCGTGAAGCCGCCGCTGCCACTGCCGTCCACGCGCAGGTCGACCGCAGGCGTGGCCGCCTCGCTGCGATCGGCATAGGCTTTCATGATGTAGCCGCCCGGCTGCATCGCCGGCGGGGCCACGATCAGCGCAATCCGCTTCTGCAGCATGGTCACAGCACCTCGCGCGCGTTGGGGCCGAGCCGGAAATTGTCCTCCCAGACGTAGGAGATCAGCGTGTCCATCAGCTCGCTCGCCTCGCCGCGGCGGCGCTTCTCGCGCTCGCGCGTGAGCGTGGCCAGCGCGTGCTCGACTTCGGGTCCGAACAGGCTCTTCAGGTAGTCCACGGGAATGCGCATCTCGGGCAGCGGCCGGCCGTCGGCGTCGAGCTTCGGCGGGCTGAGCGGGGGCACGTAGAACACGTTCGGCCCAAGGCCGTATTCGGGGTGCAGCGGCAGCGCGACCTTCCATTCGTCGACGAGCTTCCAGATCGGCCCCTCGCGGTCGTCGCGGTAGCCCACGTAGCGCAGCCGCCCCGGGCACTGCCGTGCGCAGGCCGGGGCCACGCCTTCCTCGACGCGCGGCAGGCAGAAGATGCACTTCGCCGCGACCTGGCGCTGGTAGTCGAAGTAGACCTTCTTGTACGGGCAGGCCTCGACGCAGAAGCGGTAGCCGTGGCAGCGGTCCTGGTCCACGAGCACGATGCCGTCCTCCTCGCGCTTGTAGATCGCGCCGCGCGGGCAGGCGTCGAGGCAGGCCGGATGCGTGCAGTGGTTGCACAGGCGCGGCAGGTAGAAGTAGTGGTTGTCCCGCGGGTAGCTTCCCTCGCCGTGGTCCTCGTCCCAGTTCGGTCCCCACGTCGGCTTCTCGTTGGGGCGCAGCCATTCCTTCGTGCCGGACGCGGCGTCGGTGGCGATCACCGCGGCGTGGTTGAAGGTCCACGCGCGGCCGTATTCCGCGTCCATGTTCGGTACACGGCCGCGCTTCACGTCGCCGCTCGCGGTGCGCCCGCCCGAGTCGACGTACTGCGCCGGATAGCCCTTGCCCGGCATGGTCTCGACGTTGTTCCAGTACGCGTAGTCGGTGCCCTGGTCGGTGTTCCACAATTTCTTGCACGCGACCGTGCAGGTGTGGCAGCCGAGGCACTTGTTGAGATCGAGCACCATGGCGACCTGTCTGCGCGATGGCTTCAGTTCGTATTGCATCGTTCGCGTCCTCCCCTGGCCGGCGGCGCGCTCAGGCCGGCGCGCCGCAGAGCGCATCCTGCGCTTCGGGCGACAGCGCGCGGATGCCGACGCGCGTGTCCTGCACGAAGGCGCCGAGCTGCAGGTGATTGATGCCGAAGCGCAGCTGCGAATCGCCGCCGGCCATGTGCAGGGGCTTCTGGATGCCCGGTATCAGCCACTTGAAACTCTCGTGGCCGGGGAACTGCTGCGGCTCCCAGGCGTGGAAGTAGTAGGCCACGCGCGGGCGGACCATCGTGCTGTGCTTCACGCGCATGAAGATGCGGCCGTAGTCGTTGAAGAACTCCGCGAAGTCGCCGTCCCCCACGCCGAGCTCCGCGGCGTCGCGCGGATTCAGCAGCATGCAGGGCTCGCCGCGCTGCAGCCGCAGCATCATGGGGTTGTCGCGCCACTGCGAGTGGATCGACCAGCGCGCGTGGCAGGACACCATCTGGAAGGGGTAGTCTCCGCCCGCCTGCGGGCTCGGCTTGTGCGTGGGCAGCGCCTCGCGCGCCGCGAGGAACCACGGGTGGTCGATGTAGAACTGCATGCGGCCGGTGTAGGTGGGCCAGCGCGATTTGTGCTCGGTGAACAGCGTGAGCGTGCTCAGCACGCCCTCGCCGTGCCAGTCGGGGTTGAACGTGGCCGTCGGCAGCGTGTTGTCGCCGGTGCTCACGTACTTGCGGATGCCGGACTGCTCGAGCTCCGCCACCTGCACGCCGCCGACGCTGGGGCTCGCGTCGAGGATCGCCTGCGTGACCTTGCGCGCATCCTTCGCGCCGTAGGCGCCGTGGTTGGAATAGGCCTGGTGCAGTTCCTTCCAGTCCACCGTGCGCTTGCCGCAGGCGTCGAAGGCCGGCAGGTCGCGCGCGCGGGCGAGCTCCTCGATGCGCTTCGTCAGCAGCCAGTGGATCTCCCACTCGTCCTTCGACTCGCCTATCGGCGCCACGGCGGCATCGCAGTAGTGCAGGTAGGGCACGTAGGAGATGGTGTACTTGATGCCCACCTTCTCGTACCAGCCGGCCGCGGGCAGCACGTAATCGGAATGCATCGCGGTGAAGCACCACTTGACGTCGGTGCAGACGACGAGCTCGAGGGAGGGCCAGAAATCCGTGAGCATCTTGCCGCCGCGGTTGGTGCGCCGCAGCAGGTTGGCGCCGCCGGTGAACAGCATCTTCGGCGGCGCCGTCACCGGCTCCCACCCCTTTTCGCGCGCCTCGGCGTGGTAGGAGGCGAGCGAGCGCGCGTCGTACTTCCTCGCCTCGCGCTCCAGGTCCTCCGCGATGCCCTGGTGGTCGTACATCTGCGAGCTCACCGTGGTGCGGCAGAGGATCTTTCCCTCGCCCGCGCGGGCCATCTCGAAGGGGATGAGGTGCGGCGACTTGCGCTTCGTCACGAGGTCGACGGCCAGGTTGTACAGATCGGAGGGCGAGAGCACGCCGGCCATCATCGCGAGCTTGCCGCGCAGTCCCTCGTGTTCGACCTGCAGCTGCGAGCCGAAGCCCGCGAGATCGAACCAGCCGGTGGAGTGGATGCCGGCGCCGCGCTTGCCGATCGCCCCCTTCAGCGCCAGGCAGAGGAGTTTCGCGCGGTTCATCAGGTCGGAGTGCACGAAGCGGTTCGAGCCCCAGCTCGAGAG